>JAYUFL010000189.1:0-9416 GCA_043738745.1 Bacteroidota bacterium | reverse complement strand
TTTGAATTTTCTTGCATTTGGTGGTTGTTCCTGTAAAATGTTGGTTGATTCGTTTTTTTATATTTCGACTTTTACCAATGTAAATAAGGTTTCCTTTTTCGTTATGAATGTAATAAACGCCTGTTTTGGAAGGCATACTTTCCATGATATCACGCAATTTTGGAGATATTCCTTTTTCGATTTCGGATTTTATGAGTTCTTTTACGATTACTTTTTCAAGATCTTTTTCTAATAAAATTTTGAATAATTTTACGGTTGCCAAGGCATCTCCGCTTGCGCGATGTCGGTCTGCCATAGGAATTCCTAAGGCTCGTACGAGTTTTCCAAGGCTGTGCGATGGTTGTTCTGGCAATAATATTTTGGATAATTCTACGGTACAAAGATTTTTTGACTGAAAATCGTAGCCCAGTCGTCGAAATTCTGTTCGTAAAATTCGGTAATCGAAACTTGCATTGTGAGCAACTATAATGCAATCTTGAGTAATTTCGATAATGCGCTTGGCTACTTCAAAAAACTTTGGAGCACCTTTTAGCATTTCGTTATTAATTCCGGTTAGTTTTACAACAAATGGCTGAATGGGTTTTTCGGGATTTACCAAACTAATAAACTGATCTACAATTTCGTGCCCGTCGAATTTGTAAATGGCGATTTCGGTAATTCCTTCTTCGTTGAATTGTCCTCCGGTGGTTTCTATGTCGAGTATGCAGTAAATAATTTTTTGTTTAATGTTTAAAGTTTCAAGTTTGAGCGGTCTTTAATCTTTGTTCTTTGCTCTATTTTCTTCCTCCAAAGATACTACTTCCAATTCGAACCATCGTACTTCCGCACTCAATTGCGAGTTGATAATCGCCTGACATTCCCATCGAAAGGGTTGTAATTTTTAGGTTATGAGTTTTTGGTTTGTCAATTAAATGATCAAAAATAGTTTTCAAATTTTGAAATTCTTTTTTTATTTGCACTTGATTATCGGTAAATGTTGCCATTCCCATCAATCCAATTATTTGAATGTTTTTTAATCCGATTTTGTCATTCTGTACAAAGTGAAGAATCTCGTTTAATTCCTGTTCATCCAAACCAAATTTTGTTTCTTCTTCAGCAATGTGAATTTGTAGCAAACAATCTATAATTCGGTTGTATTTTTTGGCTTGTTTGTTTATTTCCTCTAATAATTTTAGGCTATCAACACCATGAATTAGATTTACATACTCGGCCATAAATTTTACTTTATTGGTTTGTACGTGACCAATCATGTGCCATAGAATGTCTTTTGGCATGGTTTCCCATTTTTCGCTCATTTCTTGGATTTTATTTTCTCCAAAAATGCGTTGCCCAGCATCGTAGGCTTCCATCAAATCAGCAATTGGTTTGGTTTTAGAAACCGTTACAAGTGTTACATTTTCTGGGATTTGTGATTTTATTTTGAGTAAGTTTTGTGTTATTGCCATTTTTTTATTTTTTGAATCAGATATCTAAAATCTAAATTTCATAAACCACCAATCCACTTCTAAATTTTGGTTCAATATAAGTGCTTTTTGGAGGCATTATTAAATTATTATCTGCAAGTGCTTTTATTTCAGCGATTTCGGTTGGAAATAACATAAATCCAACTTCGAATTCGCCTTCATCTACAACTTCTTTTATGGTTGTTATCGATTGGTTTCCTGGAATATAATCAATACGTTCATCGTTGCGCAAATCTGTGATTCCTAGAATTGGTTGCAATACTTTTTCGTATAAAATTTGAGCATCGAGACTTTCTAAAGTTGATAAAAAACCATTAGAATCCTTGAGTGTCAAACTATAGAATTCGTTGTCAAGATACATTCCGAATTCGAATTTTTTGGTTGGTTTCCACAATTCTTGTTCTTTGTTTTTTATCCAAAAATTATTCGATAACAATTCTAAAAATTCGGTTTTCGAATGCTTATTCAAATCTCGAATGATTCGATTGTATTCATAAATTTTGACGTTACTTTCTGCAATCAAAAAACTCATAAAATAATTAATATTTTCGTTTCCTGAATTTTTGTCTTGTTCGAATAACATTTCTGCCGATGCCGTTCTATGATGTCCATCGGCAATGTATAAATTGCCAATTTGTTCAAATTTATTTTGAATAAACGCTATTTCTGATGGATTTTCGATTTTCCACAACAAATGTTTTTCCTTTTTTTTGGTCGAAAATTCATAAATTCTAGCGGTTTCTTTTTTTGTTTTTATCCATGAATTTAATTCTAAATCATCGGGATAAGTGATCAAAACGGGTTCGGTATTGAAACCTGTTTGATGCAAATAATCCTTAAAAACTTCTACACGATATTGCAAAGTATCTTCGTGTTTTTTTATGATATTCTGCTGATAATCAGTTATTGATGTTCCAGCGATAATCCCAATAAAATTCTGATTTTTTGCTTGAATTTCATATAAATAAAAAACTGGATTTTCTTCTTTCAAAAAAACATTATCTTTTTTGAATTCTTTGTATTTCTGAGCCACCAATTTGAAACGTTTCTCCAAACCCACTTTTTGTAAATTGGTATAAATCGGATTCAGAATATGCAAAAACGAAAACGGATTAAAATCCAATTGCGAAGCCAATTCTGCACTCGAATATTCATCGTACGAGCGAGAAGTTACCAAACTTACTTTGTCTGATGTTGGTCTAATTGCTTTGAAAGGAATTATTTTTGCCATAAAATAATAATTACAAAAGGATTTATTTGCTTTTTTAAAATAGCAAAGATAAGTTTTTTGAAACTTTTACACTACATTTCATAACAGATATACTAATTTAAGATAGTAGTAGATAGAGGAAATTTTCATGTCTAAAATTTATGAATTATAAATATCGTTGGTCGATTGTGTAGATCTACAACTGTTTTTTTCCAATCGAAAATTCGCATGGTTCTAATATATTCTGTTTCCAAACTAATATCGGTTGCTACACAAAGATGTGTGTTGGGTTGCAATGCTGTTATAATATCTTCCAACATTTTATTGTTTCTGTAGGGAGTTTCGATGAAAATTTGGGATTGATTTTTATCTTGAGATAATTTTTCTAAATTTTTTAATACAGTCTTTTTCTCTGATTTCTCAATCGGAATATATCCGTTAAAGGTAAAACTTTGTCCATTCATTCCAGATGCCATAATTGCCAATAAAATCGATGATGGACCAACTAAAGGAATAACCTGAATTCCTTTTTCGTGAGCCATTTTTACAATCACTGCTCCAGGATCTGCAACACCTGGACAACCAGCCTCGCTCATTAGTCCCACATTTATGCCTTCTAAACATGGTTGAATCATTTTTGAATGTTGTGAAATTTCGGTATGCTTGTTCAAGCAATTTAAATTTAGGGTCGATTGAATTTTTTCTGGATTTATCGTTTTTATAAATTTTCGGGCTGTTTTTTCATTTTCAACAATATAAAAATCAATAAAATCGATAGTTCGTTTTATCGATTCTGGTAGAACATCGTTTGGGTTACATTCGCCAAGAGTAATTGGTATAAGATATAGTTTACCTTTTGTGGTTGATTTCATAATACTTGTTCATTCAATAGAAAACCGCTTCCAAATTGAAAACGGTTTTATCATATTTTTTTACTTTATAAGTAATTTAGCATATTAAATTTCAATATTATCGAAAAATAGTTATGCCAATTTTGCTTCAAGATTTTCTTTGATTGCTTCCAAGAAACCTTCGGTTGTTAAATAATCCGCCTCTGTCAAACCTTCTGGTTTTATTAACATTGCCAAATCTTTAGTCATTTTTCCAGATTCAACAGTTTCTACACAAACTTGTTCTAAAACCAAACAAAAATTGATTAATTCTTGATTATTATCTAATTTTCCACGATGTTCTAGTCCACGAGTCCAAGCAAAAATCGATGCAATTGGGTTGGTAGAAGTTGCTTTTCCTTGTTGGTGCATTCTATAATGACGTGTAACCGTTCCGTGTGCTGCTTCCGCTTCAACAGTTTTTCCGTCTGGAGTTACCAAAACAGAAGTCATTAATCCTAATGATCCAAAACCTTGCGCAACTGTATCTGACTGAACGTCACCATCATAGTTCTTGCAAGCCCAAACAAATCCGCCAGACCATTTCATTGCTGAAGCAACCATATCATCAATCAATCGGTGTTCGTAAGTCATTTCGTTTTTGTCAAAATCTACTTTATAGGTTGATTGATAGACTTCTTCGAAAATATCTTTGAAACGACCATCATATGCTTTTAAAATAGTATTTTTAGTTGACAAATACAAAGGCATTTTCTTGGTCAAAGCCATTTGAAAAGATGAATGTGCAAATCCGTAAATTGATTCATCGTTGTTGTACATTGCCATTGCAACACCATCACCTTCATAATCATAAACTTCCCAAGTTTGAACATCTCCACCATTTGCAGGAGCAAATGTCATGGTTAGTTTTCCTGCACCTTTTATTAAAACATCGGTAGCTTTGTATTGATCTCCAAATGCGTGACGACCAATTACGATTGGTTTTGTCCAACCTGGAACCAATCTTGGAACATTACTCATAATTATTGGTTCACGGAAAACGGTTCCACCAACAATATTACGAATTGTTCCGTTTGGCGATTTCCACATTTTCGACAAGTTAAATTCTTTAACTCGCTCTTCGTCAGGTGTTATAGTAGCACATTTGATACCAACATTATATTTTTTGATGGCTTCTGCCGAGTCAATCGTGATTTGGTCTTTGGTTGCTTCACGACTTTCAATTCCAAGATCATAATATTTGATATCTAAATCTAAAAAAGGAAGGATTAATTTGTCTTTGATAAAAGCCCAAATTATTCGTGTCATTTCATCACCATCCAATTCTACTACTGGATTGGCTACTTTAATCTTTGTCATTATAGAATGTATTAGTTTATGTTATAAATTTTGAGAAACAAATATAATAAAATCAAATTACAAATAAATTTCTTTGCGCATGATATTTACTAAAATGTGATTTTCGTAAAATTGAGACTTTAAAATTAATATTCGATAATTTTTTAATTTTATTTTTGTAAAAAAAAAAATCTCGAACGAATCGAGATTTTTTTAATAATTGAAAAAAGACTAAAATCTTCTTCTATCTTTAATTTTTGCTTTTTTACCAGTAAGTTCTCTAAAGTAGAAAATTCTTGCTCTACGAACGTGACCTGTTTTGTTAATTTCTATTTTTTGTAATGCTGGTAAATTTACAGGAAAAATACGTTCAACTCCAACTGAACCAGACATTTTTCTTATTGTAAAAGTTTCGGTAGATCCAGAACCTCTTCTTTGAATTACAACTCCTTTAAAAAACTGAGTTCTAGTTTTTTCACCCTCACGAATTTCGTAAAATACAGTAATTGTGTCTCCTGCTCCAAAAACAGGAAAATCTTTTCTCGTTACAAATTCGTCGTTAACGAATTTCATTAAATCTGCCATGATATTTTTTAATTATGGTTTGTTTCGGAGCAACATTCACGTACTTCGCCAGAGGTTGATCTTAATCTGGTTACAAAAGTAAAAAATAATTATGAATTATGAATTATGAATTATGAATTATTTTAAAATATAAATATTTTTCCAAAAATAAATTAATACTTTAAAATATTGCAAACTCAAAATTTGAGACTTACATTTTTAAAATTTATTCAAGCAAATCCTTGTCGTGTGTGTTCAATTTTTTTCATACTTTTACATTCTCAAAAAATCAAATAATGAATTTCGATAGACAAAATTTATCCAATCTACAACTTTTAGATTTATACAAAAGATTGCTCAAACCAAGACTAATTGAAGAGAAAATGCTGATATTGATCCGTCAAGGAAAAGTATCAAAATGGTTTTCTGGAATTGGTCAAGAAGCCATTTCTGTTGGAATAACAGCCGTTTTAGACCAAGATGAATATATTTTGCCTATGCACCGAAACCTTGGTGTTTTTACAGGACGCAATATTCCGTTGTACAGACTTTTTTCCCAATGGCAAGGCAAAGCCAATGGTTTTACCAAAGGTCGCGACCGAAGTTTTCATTTCGGCACACAAGAGTTCAATATAATAGGTATGATTTCGCATCTTGGTCCACAACTGGGCGTTGCAGACGGAATTGCATTGGCCAATAAACTCAAGAAAAACGGAAAAATAACAGCAGTTTTCACAGGAGAGGGAGCAACCTCCGAAGGCGATTTTCACGAAGCATTGAATATAGCCGCCGTTTGGGATTTACCTGTTTTATTTGTAATTGAAAATAATGGATACGGACTTTCGACACCAACAAATGAGCAATATCGTTGTGAAAATTTAGCCGATAAAGGAATTGGTTTTGGAATGGAATCCCACATTGTGGACGGAAATAATATTCTTGATGTTTATAATTTAATTTCTGAATTAAAAGTATCAATGATCGAAAATCCAAGGCCTATATTACTGGAATTCAAAACGTTTAGAATGCGTGGTCACGAAGAAGCCAGCGGTACAAAATACGTTCCACAAGAACTAATGGATATGTGGGCCGAAAAAGATCCAGTTGAAAATTTTAAAAAATATTTGGAAAGTATTGGTGTTCTATCAGACGATTTAGATGCACAATTCAAGGCATTTATCAAATCAGAAATCGATATTGATTGGAAAAAAGTTCAAGAAGAACCAGAAATTGTTGCCAGTTTATCCGAAGAACTGAATGATGTTTACAAACCTTATGAATTCGAAGCCGTAAATCCATCTTCAGAAACCGAAAATATTCGATTAATAGATGCACTTTCTAACAGTTTGCGTGAATCGATGCAACGCCACCCGAATTTAGTAATTATGGGTCAAGATATTGCAGAATATGGTGGTGCATTCAAAATTACAGATGGTTTTGTAGATTTATTTGGCAAAGAAAGAGTTCGAAATACGCCCATTTGCGAAAGCGCAATCGTCTCGGCAGCAATGGGATTGTCGATAAACGGCCATAAAGCCATTGTCGAAATGCAGTTCGCCGATTTTGTATCAACAGGTTTCAATCCGATTGTAAATTTGTTGGCAAAATCGCATTATCGTTGGCTCGAAAATGCCGATGTAGTTGTCAGAATGCCTTGCGGTGGTGGGACGCAAGCAGGACCGTTTCATTCGCAAACCAATGAGGCTTGGTTTACCAAAACTCCTGGTTTGAAAGTAGTTTATCCAGCATTTCCTGCCGATGCCAAAGGCTTGTTGAATACTGCAATAAATGATCCAAATCCTGTAATGTTCTTTGAGCATAAACAATTATACCGTTCGGTTTATCAAGATGTCCCTAAAGATTATTATACGATTCCTCTCGGTAAAGCCTCATTAATTAAAGAAGGAAATCAGGTAACCATAATTTCGTTTGGAGCAGGCGTGCATTGGGCATTAGAAACATTGAATAAAAATCCAGAGATTTCTGCAGATTTAATCGATTTAAGAACCTTACAACCTTTAGATTCTGAAACGATTTTCGAATCTATCAAGAAAACGGGTAAATGCATAATTCTTCAAGAAGATTCGATGTTTGGTGGAATTTCTAGCGATATTTCTGCGTTGATTATGGAAAATTGTTTCAAATATTTAGACGCGCCAGTAAAACGTGTTGCGAGTTTAGAAACGCCAATTCCATTTGTAAAAGCGTTGGAAGACCAGTATTTACCGAAAGTGCGCTTCGAAAATGATTTATTGGAATTGTTGAAATATTAAAAAATTAGTGGTTGATATGACGCCGTTAAATGAAAAATTATTGATTAAAGATGCCACAATCAATAAAGTGCAATACGACAAAGAATGGTTTTTTTATCTCGAGGATATGAAATTTCATCTAAAAGAAGATTTATCAGAAGTCGAATTTGTATATTTACCAATGGGAATCGATGGGGAACAGGAATTTGTAAAATGTTCCAGTTTTGATGACATTATTCGAGGTAGAAAAGAACTTTAAAATCAATTAAAAAACTAAAATATCATAAATGAAAACAATAATTAAATCAACATTAATAGTATTGGCATCATTGCAAATGCAAACTGTTTTTGCGCAACAAAAATCCATAAAAATGACAAATCCACTTTTGCAAAAAAGCAATTTGCAGTATCAAGCACCGATTTTTGATAAAATAAAAGACGAAGATTTTAAACCAGCATTCGATTACGGATTGAAAGTGCACGATGCCGAAATTAGTAAAATTGCTAATAATAAAGCAAAACCAACTTTTCAGAACACCGTTTTGGCTTTAGAAACTTGTGGAGTAGATCTGGGAAGAGCAACCGGAATTTTTTATAATTTGACTGGAGCAAATACCAATCCAACTTTGCAAAAAATAGAAGCGGATTATGCACCAATATTTTCGGCACATAATGATAAAATTTATTTGAACAGCAAAATTTACAATCGCATTAAAGTATTGGATTTGAAAACTTTGAAAGGCGAAGACAAAAAATTAACGCAATATTATTTGCAACAATTTGAGTTGGCTGGTGCAAATTTATCGGTTTCGGATAAAGAAAAAATGAAAAAAATTAATGAAGAATTGGCTACTTTAGGAACCACTTTTTCTACCAAATTATTAATTGCCAGAAAAAACGGAGCGGTTTTATTTACCGACGAAAAAGAATTAGCAGGTTTAAGTCCAGAAGATATTGCTGCAGCAAAAGACAAAGCCAAAGAAGCAGGAAAAGAAGGTTATTTAATTGGTTTACAAAACACAACACAGCAACCGCCGTTGCAAAACATGACCAATCGCGCTAGTAGAGAAAAATTATTTAAATCGGCTTGGTATCGTTCGGAAAAAAATGATGATGGAGATACTAGAGAAACCCTCGAAAAAATGGCGAAATTGCGTTTGCAAAAAGCCAAATTAATGGGCAAAAAAAGTTATGCCGAATGGCGTTTGCAAGATCAAATGGCAGTAAAACCTGCCAATGCAATGAATTTATTAGCAGAAATTGCAAAACCAGCAGTTGAGAAATCTAAAATTGAAGCCAAAGATATTCAAGACTTAATAGATGCTCAAAAAGGAGGATTTAAATTAGAACCTTGGGATTGGAATTTCTATTCTGAGCAAGTTCGAAAAGCAAAATACGATTTGGACGAAAGTCAAATAAAACCTTATTTCGAAGTAAATACAGTTTTAGAAAAAGGAGTTTTCTTTGCAGCAAAAAAAATGTACGGAATCACTTTCAAGGTTCGAAAAGATTTACCGGTTTACAATCCAGATGTTGTGGTTTATGAAGTTTTTGATAAAGACGGAACATCGATTGCGATTTATTACCTCGATTTTTACACTCGTGATAACAAAAGTGGTGGGGCTTGGATGAACAATTTAGTGAGTCAATCGCATTATTTAAATCAAAAACCAGTAATTGTAAATGTTTATAATTTTGCAAAACCAGTAAATGGAAACCCATCATTGATTAGTTTTGA
>JAYUFL010000188.1:0-3435 GCA_043738745.1 Bacteroidota bacterium | reverse complement strand
TACTAAAATCTTGTCTTTATCCGTTGCAATGCCAACTTCTTCTAAACCGATGTTTTCAATATTGGTTTTAATTCCAACTGCAGAAAGCAAAATATCTGCTTCCAGAATTTCTTCGCCTTTAGCGGTTTTTACAAAAGCTTTTACCCCTTTGCCCGAGGTGTCAATTTTCTCTACTGAAGAATTAGTCATTATTGTAATTCCAGCTTTTTTCATCGAACGTTCCATTTGTTTAGAGATATCTTCGTCTTCTACTGGAACTACATTAGGCATAAATTCAACAATGGTAACTTCAGTTCCCATCGCGTTATAAAAATGAGCAAACTCAACACCAATAGCACCTGAACCCACTACAATAAGTTTTTTTGGTTGCGTTGGCAACGTCATTGCTTGTCTGTATCCAATAACTTTTACACCATCTTGTGGCAAGTTAGGCAACTCACGAGAACGAGCACCAGTAGCAATGATAATATGATCTGCCGAATATTCGGTTACTTTACCTTCTTTATCCGTTACATCCACTTTTTTACCAGGTTTTATTTTTCCAAAACCATCAATAACGTCAATTTTGTTTTTTTTCATTAAAAATTGAACGCCTTTACTCATGCCGTCTGCTACATCTCTTGAACGTTTTACAACCGCGGTAAAATCTTTGTCGTATTCTTTAATTGTTAGTCCGTAATCGGAAGCATGTTTTAGGTAATCAAAAACTTGAGCCGATTTTAAAAGCGCTTTGGTAGGAATACAGCCCCAGTTAAGGCAAATTCCACCTAGATTTTCTTTTTCTATAACTGCTACTTTAAAGCCCAGTTGTGAAGCACGGATTGCCGTAACATAACCGCCTGGACCACTTCCTAAAACAATAATATCGTATTTCATTTTTCTGTATTTTATTTTCTATTTGTGAAAAATCAACTCGTAAAAAACTCGTTTCATTTTTTTGTGTTTTATTTTATATTAATAAAAAAAATCAATTAATAAAAATTCATTTTTAATATTTATTAATCACAATTTGAGTTAGCGAAATTAATGATTTTTTTGTTTTCTTGCAAGATTTAGAAATTTCACTAATTTTCTATTAAAAACTGCGAATAGTACAAGTTTTTGTAATAGCCATTTTCGAGATTTAGTAGTTCGAAATGTGAACCTTGCTCCACAATTAAACCTTTGTCCATAACTACAATTTTATCAGCATTTACTATAGTTGCCAATCGATGCGCTATTACAATTGAGGTTCTACCTTTTGTGATAGTTTCGGTAGCATTTTGTATTAATTCTTCGGAATATGTATCTATAGACGAGGTTGCTTCGTCGAGAATTAGAATGCTTGGATTACTTACAAACGCACGCAAAAAGGCAATTAATTGGCGTTGTCCAGACGATAACATCACGCCACGTTCCTTGACATTATAATCAAAACCTTCGGGCAAACTCATAATAAAATCGTGCACACAAATTTTTTTGGAGGCATCAATAACTTGTTTTCTAGAAATGTTTGGATTATTGAGCGTTATATTGTTCAAAATAGTATCGGCAAACAAAAAAACGTCTTGTAAAACGACGGCAATTTGAACTCGAAGCGAACTTAAAGTATACTCTTTGATGTTGATTCCGTCTATGGAAATAGTGCCAGAATTAATTTCGTAAAAACGATTTAATAAATTAATTATAGTCGATTTC
This sequence comes from Bacteroidota bacterium, assembly GCA_043738745.1. Lineage (GTDB taxonomy): Bacteria > Bacteroidota > Bacteroidia > Flavobacteriales > Flavobacteriaceae > Flavobacterium. Next base: position 1,758 of record JAYUFL010000188.1, on the reverse strand, counting down.
CCTGCGCCAGTTGCTCCAACTATTGCTATTGTTTCGCCAGAATTGATCTCAAGATTAATGCCTTTTACAACTTCTTCATTATCGATATAACTAAAACGAACTTTATCGAAACTAATATTTCCTTTAAAAATTGGTGCTTCGATGGTTCCAATATCCTGAATTTGATCTTTGGTATCAATAATTTCGAAAACTCGGTTGGCAGAAATCATTCCCATTTGCATTTCGTTAAATTTATCAGCAATTTGACGTAATGGATTGAACAACATTCCGATAAACATGGTATAGGAAAACAAATCTCCAAAAGTTGTAAGCCCGCCACCAAGAATATTAAATCCACCATAAAGTACTACAAATCCTAAAGTTAATGACGAAATAATATCGGCAATTGGAAAAAAAATCGAGTTGTACCAAACGGTTTTTATCCAAGCAACATTGTGTTTTTGATTTATTTCTTTAAATTTTTCTAACTCAATATCTTCACGATTAAAGAGTTGTACAATTTTCATTCCCGTAACTCGTTCTTGTACAAATGTGTTGATATTTGCAATTTGATTCCGAACTTCTTCGAAAGCAACTTGCATTTTTTTCTGAAATATTCGAGTTATAAAAACTAAAATTGGCATGGCAACAATTACAATCCAAGTTAGTTTCCAGTTCATATAGAACATAAAACCAAGAATAACTACCATTTTGAGCAAATCACTTCCAATCATAAAAAGTCCTTGCGAAAATATTTTTGCAATACTCTCAATGTCCGAAACTGATCGTGTAACCAACTGACCAACAGGTGCGTTGTCGAAGTATTTCATTTTGAAACTCAACATGTGCTTAAATAGTTTGTTCCGAATGTCTTTTACAATGTCTTGTCCGAGCCAGTTTGCCCAATACACGAAGAAAAAATTCGAAAAAACTTCTAACAAAAGTACAACTCCCATAAAAACAACGTAGAGCAAAAGCCCTTGTTTGTCGTGCAACTTTATGTAGTTATCGACAGTTTGCTTGAGTAAATATGGGCGAAGTGCCGAAAAAATAGATAAGAATATTGCAAAAGCAATTACGCTGTAAAATCTTGTTTTATAGGGTTTGGTATATTCGAGAATTCGTTTGAATAATCGAGTGTCGAATGCTTTTGCTTTCATTTATTTTTTAGTTAACCCTATCAGTATTTGGAACACCTGATAGGGTTGTTAAATATAATCGTATTCAATTTTTGTTAAATACAATCCGTGCGCAGGAACAGAAAAACCTGCATTATTTCTGTTTTTACTTACTATTATTTCATTAAAATCTTGTACTGTAATTTTGCCTAAACCAACATAAACTAGTGTTCCAACTATGGCTCGAACCATATTTCGTAGAAATCTGTCCGCCGAAATGGTAAAGATTATTTGGTTATCTTCTTGTTTGTCTGCGACCTGTATGGCTTTGCTTCGAGTCCAAAAGGCTTCATAAATCGAGCAATCAAACGTATTTACATCTGTATTTACTTTCGAAAATGCTTGAAAATTAGTATGATAAAACAAAGTTTTAGCGGCTTGGTTCATTAAGTTTAAATCTAATTTTTGATGATAATACCAACTTTGCTCATTAGAAAACGCATTTTTAAATGTATTAATATGGTATTCGTAGGTTCGCTTTTTAGCATCGAATCTAGCATGCGCATCGTCGTGAACTTGTATTATGTCAAAAACAACAATGTCTTTTGGCAAAAAAGAATTGAGTTTGTGAATAGAATTCTCGATATCGATTTCTGAATTA
>JAYUFL010000187.1:0-9548 GCA_043738745.1 Bacteroidota bacterium | reverse complement strand
CAATATTAACCAAAGCATCAAGTTCATTGATTACAATATCAATATTATCTGGACCAATTCCGGTGGACATAACCGTAATTCGTTTACCTTTCAAAGTTCCCGTTTGGGTTTTGAATTCTCTTTTTTGAGTCGAAAACTCAATCGAATCAAACGATTGTGTAATTTTTTCTACTCGATTTTGATCGCCAACAAAAATAATGTCGTGCGCAATATGTTCAGGTAAAAGATTCAGATGGTAAACGCTTCCGTCTGGATTTAGTATTAATTCTGATGATTTTATCATTTCAATTTTTTGTTTTTCTTGTTTAAAGTTTAAGGTTTCAAGTTCTGAAATCTGCAATCTAAAATCTTATCCTCCAACTCTCTTTGTTTTAAAACCTTTTTCTTGTAAAAGTTTCATTATTTTATCTCGATAATCACCTTGAATAATTATGGAATCGTCTTTGAAAGTACCTCCAACACTAAGTTTTGTTTTAATTTCTTTGGCTAAAATTTTAAAATCTTCGTCAGATCCTTCATAACCTTCAATAATGGTTGTGATTTTTCCTTTTCGCTTTTCGAATCTGCAAATCATTGGTGCTACTTGAACAAATAAAATGTGTTCAGTCTCTTGAATTTCATCTTCAGGAGCAGGCTCGTGATTGGGAAAAAGGTTTTTTAGTTGGTCTTGTAAATTCATATTGTTAAAATTAGTTTACCGCAAATTCACAAATTTTATTTTTAATTTATGAATTTGCGGTTATTAAAGAAGAAAGACATCAAGCGAACTCAACGTCTTTCTTAATTATTTATAAAATATTTTATTTCTTAATCAAACCCAAATCAACCAATCTTTCATACAAAAATTCTCCCGCAGAAATATCATCATATAATTTTGGATTATTAGCATCAATGCAATTTTCCAAAACGTCCAAACGCATATCGCTTACTGGATGCATAAAAAACGGAATAGAATATCTCGAAGTTCCCCACAATTCTCTTGGTGGGTTAACTACTTGGTGTATAGTCGATTTCAATTTATTATTAGTATGTCTTGATAACATATCTCCCACATTAATAACCAATTCGTCAGGCTCTGCCATTGCATCAATCCAGTCTCCATTGTGATTTTTTACTTGCAAACCTTTACCTTGTGCGCCCATAAGTAGCGTAATCAAATTAATGTCGCCGTGAGCAGCAGCACGAATTGCATTTTCAGGCTCTGAAGTAATTGGAGGATAATGAATTGGTCTTAAAATCGAGTTGCCTTCATGACCATATTGATCAAAATAATGCTCGTCTAAACCAAGATGCAATGCCAATGCTTGCAAAACCGTAATTCCTGTTTTTTCAAGCATTTGATAGGCTTCTTTTCCTACAACATTAAATCTTGGAAGTTCTTTAACTTCAACATTATCAGGATATTCAGTGGCATATTTCGAGTCTTTGTCAACATATTGTCCAAAGTGCCAAAACTCTTTCAAATCGCCTTCTTTTTTGCCTTTTGCGTGTTCTTTTCCGAACGAAACATAGCCACGTTGCCCACCAATTCCAGGAATTTCGTAACCATATTTGGTTTCCAATGGCAACGAGAAAAAGTTCCGAATTTCTCCGTACAATTCTGTTACCAAATTATCATTCAAAAAATGCCCTTTTAAGGCAACAAAGCCAATATCTTCAAAGGCTGCACCGATTTCATTTACAAATTTTTGTTTACGTTCCGGGTCACCCGAAAGGAAATCACGCAAGTCAACACTAGGAATGTTTTGCATACTAAAATATTATTGTTAATAACTTAAAAAGCAATAAATGCTATTAAAAACAAATATAAAGAAAATTTATTTATCAAAAAAATCAAAGTTGAAATAGAAATAAAAACTAAATTTTTTATTGATAACAAAAAATCAAAATCTTCAACAAAACATAAATTTCAAAATAAATTTGTTTTGTAATTAATTTTCATTCTATATTTGCAGTTCAATAAAATAAAAAATGTTTACAAATAAATTACATCACCATCATTATCCTATTTGCTTTCAAGCGAAGTGTTAATGGTATGTAATTAAATCATATTCTAAAACCCGTTTGAAACTTCAAACGGGTTTTTTATTTAAAATCATTTTTAAGTTTCAAATATTTTCAAAAAATTAAATCGAAATTAAAAAATGAAAACTCTAAAAATTGCCATTCAAAAATCAGGACGTCTAAATGAAGACAGCCTAAAAATGCTCAAAGATTGCGGCATTTCTATCAACAACGGAAATGACCAACTAAAAGCCGAAGCCACAAATTTCCCAATCGAGTTGTTGTTTCTGAGAAACTCAGATATTCCTCAATATTTAACCGATGGAGTTGTAGATGTTGCCATTGTTGGCGATAATTTATTAATTGAAAAAGGGAAAAACATTAAAGTTGTTGAGAAACTGGGATTCTCGAAATGCAAAGTTTCAGTCGCTGTTCCAAAAACATTCGAATTCAATTCCTTAAAAGATTTGGACGGATTGCGAATTGCAACTTCGTATCCAGTTACAACTTTAGATTATTTCAAAGCCAATAATATCGAAGTAGATTTGCATCAAATATCTGGTTCTGTGGAAATTGCACCAAATATTGGTTTAGCCGATGCCATTGTGGATATTGTTTCGAGTGGAAGCACACTTTTCAAAAATAACCTCAAAGAAGTTGCCGTTATCATGAAAAGCGAAGCCGTTTTAGCCGTTTCTCCAAAAATTTCTGCAGAAAATCAATTGATTTTAGATAAATTACAATTCCGAATTCAGTCTGTTTTACGAGCAAGAAGTTCAAAATATATTTTGATGAATGTTCCAAATGATAAAATTGATTCAATTACTCAAATTCTACCCGTTTTAAAAAGTCCAACAGTCGTGCCGTTAAGTCAAACGGGTTGGTCAAGTGTGCAATCGGTAATTGATGAAGATCAATTTTGGGAAGTAATTGACCAATTGAAAGAAGCAGGAGCAGAAGGAATTTTGGTTTGTGCAATCGAGAAAATGGTGGTATAAATAAATTATAAACTATGAACAAAATATACAATCCATCAAAAGAAAATTGGTTAGAAATCCTAAAACGACCAACACAATCTTTCAAAGAAATCGAAGAAACTGTCAAAGGAATTTTCAACGAAATTCAATCCAAAGGTGATTTTGCAGTTGCAAAATATACTTCACTTTTTGACGGAATCGCTCTTGAAAATATCGAAGTTTCCAATCAAGAAATTGAAGAAGCAATTACTTTAGTTTCCGAAGATTTAAAACAAGCCATTCAACTAGCAAAATCGAATATTGATAAATTTCATAAAGCACAAATAACTTCAAAAATAGAGATTGAAACTACAGATGGCGTAACTTGTTGGCAAGAAAAACGTCCAATTCAAAAAGTAGGTTTGTACATTCCTGGAGGAACTGCTCCATTATTTTCGACAGTTTTGATGCTCGCAATTCCTGCGAAAATTGCAGGTTGCAAAGAAATTATTTTGTGTTCGCCACCAGATAAATTAGGAAAAATAAATCCAGCAATTTTGTATGCAGCCAATCTTTGTGGTGTTTCAAAAATCTTGAAAGTTGGTGGAATTCAAGCCGTTGCAGGAATGACTTTCGGTACAAAATCGATTCCACAAGTGTATAAAATTTTTGGCCCAGGAAACCAATATGTAACTGTTGCCAAGCAAGTTGCAACTCAATTTGGCGTTGCAATTGATATGCCAGCCGGACCAAGTGAATTGCTAATTGTTGCCGATGATTCCGCAATTCCAAGTTTTGTGGCTTCCGATTTATTGAGCCAAGCCGAACACGGAATTGACAGTCAAGTGATTTTGGTTTCGACATCAAAAAAACTAATTGATGAAGTCGAAATGGAAATCAACAAACAAATTGAAGTTTTGCCTAGAAAAACAATTGCCGAAAAAGCCATAGAAAATTCTAAATTAATTTATGTCGAAAATGATGAAATCGCTTTAGATTTAATTAACGAATATGGACCAGAACATTTTATTATTTGCACTCAAAATGATGATTTTTATGTGAATAATATCGAAAATGCAGGATCTATTTTCATTGGAAATTTCACTCCAGAAAGTGCTGGCGATTATGCCTCAGGAACCAATCATACGTTACCAACTAATGGTTACGCCAAGAATTATTCGGGAGTAAATCTAGATAGTTTTATGAAATCGATGACTTTCCAAAAAATTTCTCAAAAAGGAATTCAAAATATAGGAAAAGCAATTGAAATTATGGCAGAAGCCGAAGGTTTACAGGCTCATAAAAATGCCGTGAGTTTACGATTAGAATATAGAGAATAGAAAATAGAAAAAAGATTTTAGAAAAATACAAAAAAGTAAATCATTAGAGGTCTTTGTTCTATACTCTATTTTCTTTATTCTAAAAAGTGATAAAAATGAAAACATTCAACATACAAAATCTCATAAGAGAAAATATAAAAACAATGAAACCTTATTCATCTGCACGAGATGAATTTAAGGATTTCGACCAAAATATAATTTTTCTTGATGCCAACGAAAATCCTAATGAAAACGGTGTAAATCGTTATCCAGATCCGCAACAGAAATCTCTAAAAGTTGCATTATCTGAAATAAAAAGAATTCCTTCAACTCAAATTCTATTAGGAAATGGCAGCGACGAAGTGCTTGATTTATTGTTTCGTGCTTTTTGCGAACCTAATACAGACAACGTAATTACTTTGCCACCAGCCTATGGAATGTATGGCGTTTTAGCCAATTTGAATGCTATCGAAAATCGTGAAGTTTTACTTAATGAAGATTTCGAACCACAAATTGATAAAATTTTATCAAAGGTAGATTCTAACACCAAAATGATTTTCCTCTGTTCTCCAAACAATCCAACAGGCAATTCGTTTGCAGATGAAAGTATCGTAACTTTACTTAAAAATTTCAAGGGAATTGTAGTGTTAGACGAAGCCTATATTGATTTTTCTGAAAAAGATAGTTGGTTGCTAGAAATTAACGATTATCCAAATCTTGTCATTACTCAAACCTTGTCAAAGGCTTATGGAATGGCGGGAATTCGATTGGGAATTTTATATGCATCTTTAGATATAATTGCGGTTTTAAATAAGATAAAACCACCGTATAATGTTAATGTTTTAACTCAAAGTAAAGCATTAGAACTCATTAATAATCATGAAGTTATTGAAAATCAAATTGCAGAAATTAAAGACCAACGCAATTTGGTTTACGGGCAATTATTAAACACCAATTTTGTTAAAGAAATTTACAGAACCGATGCCAATTTTATACTTTGCAAAGTCGATGATGCTAATAAAAGATACAATCAATTACTTGAAAATGGAATCGTAATCAGAAATAGAACAAACGATGCTTTGTGCGAAAATTGTTTACGAATCACAATTGGTACTGAAGTTGAAAATCAAAAATTAATCGAAGTTTTAAAATCATTATAGAATGAAAAAAGTACTATTCATAGACCGCGACGGCACAATGATAAAAGAAACAATCGATGAACAAATCGATGGGTTCGACAAAATGATTTTTTATCCAAAATGCATTCCTTTTTTGAGTAAAATTGCACAAGAATTAGATTTCGAATTGGTGATGATTACCAATCAAGATGGGTTGGGAACTGCAAGTTTTCCTGAAGAAACATTCTGGCCAGTGCATAATTTTATTATGAAAACCTATGAAAATGAAGGCGTTATCTTTGATAATGTTTTTTTAGACAGAACATTTCCTCACGAAAACAAAAACACGCGAAAACCAGGAACTGGATTGCTTACTGATTATTTTTCATCAGAATACGATTTAGCAAATTCATTTGTAATTGGTGATCGATTGACAGATGTCGAATTGGCTAAAAACCTAGGCTCAAAAGCGATTTTTATTAACGATAATACCAATTTAGGAACTGGAGAAATATCTGTAAAAAGAGAAGAACTTGATTTTTGTATCGCTTTAGAAACCAACGATTGGCAGAAAATTTATGAGTTTCTTAAACTCGAAAGTCGTTCTGCTTCTATAATTCGAAAAACGAATGAAACGGATATTTTCATCAACCTAAATCTTGACGGAACTGGAAAAAGCAAAATCGAAACTGGCATCGCTTTTTTCGATCACATGCTCGACCAAATTGCACGCCACGGTCAAATGGATTTAGAAATTTTGGTCAAAGGCGATTTGCAAGTCGATGAACATCACACGATTGAAGATACTGCCATTGCACTTGGCGAAGTTTTCGCCAAAGCATTAGGTAACAAATTAGGCATCGAACGCTATGGTTTTTGTTTACCAATGGACGATTGTTTGGCGCAAGTTGCTATTGATTTTGGAGGAAGAAATTGGCTGGTTTGGGAAACCGAATTCAAACGAGAAATGATTGGACAAATGCCAACCGAAATGTTTTTTCACTTTTTCAAATCGTTCACCGATGGAGCCAAAGCCAACCTAAACATCAAAGCCGAAGGCACCAACGAACATCACAAAATCGAAGCCATTTTCAAAGCATTTGCAAAAGCAATAAAAGTAGCAGTAAAACGAGATGTCGAAAAAATGATTTTACCAAGTACAAAAGGAATGCTTTAAAGTTAATAGTTTACGGTTGTTAGTTGATGGTTTTGAACAGTCAACTAACAACCATCAACCAACAACTAAATTATGAAAATAGTTATAATAAATTACGGTGCAGGAAACATTCAGAGTATTCAATTTGCCTTGCAAAGATTGGGTTACAAAGGTGTTTTGTCTAATAATATCGAAGAAATTCAATCAGCAGATAAAGTCATTTTTCCTGGCGTAGGCGAGGCGAGTAGTGCCATGAAAAAACTTCGAGAAAGCGGTTTAGACAAAATAATTCCAACTTTAAAACAACCCGTTTTGGGAATTTGTCTCGGAATGCAACTCATGTGCAACTCATCCGAAGAAGGAAATACAAAAGGTTTAGGCATTTTTGATGTTGATATTATCAAATTTTCCAATGCCGTAAAAGCGCCACAAATGGGTTGGAACAACATTTACAATCTGAAATCTAGTTTGTTCGAAAATATTTCAGAAAAAGAATATATGTATTTAGTACATAGTTTTTACGCACCAAAATGCCAAGAAACAATAGCATTTACCTATTATGAAACCGAATATTCATCAGCATTACATAAAGATAATTTCTATGGCGTTCAATTTCACCCCGAAAAAAGCGGCAAAATTGGAGAACAAATTTTGTCTAACTTTTTAAAATTATAATTTGGGCGTTACGGCAGAAAAAGCCGTCGGGCTATTCGTTACAATCTTTTTTAAATTGCAGAAAAAGCAATTTAAAAAAGGATTTTCACTACTATCCCTAACGCATAACCAGCAACTAACAACTATCAACTAACGCATAAAACAAATATTTATTAATCAATAAAACCCTATTTACCCTAGTAGGAATTCCCCCTTTGGGGGTTAGGGGGCTAAATGAGAATAATCCCAGCAATAGATATTATCGACGGAAAATGTGTTCGACTTTCCAAAGGCGATTACAATACCAAAATAATTTATAATGAAAATCCACTTGAAGTTGCCAAAGAATTCGAAGCACACGGAATTCAATATTTGCATTTAGTCGATTTAGATGGAGCAAAATCGAGCCAGATTGTGAATTATAAAATTTTGGAACAAATTGCTTCAAAAACCAAACTAAAAATTGATTTTGGTGGCGGATTAAAATCCGATAACGATTTGCGAATAGCGTTCGAATCTGGTGCAAACCAAATCACTGGCGGAAGTATTGCTGTGAAAAATCCAGATTTATTTAAAGAATGGATTTCGAAATATGGATCAGAAAAAATAATTCTTGGAGCCGATGCCAATAACGAAAAAGTAGCCGTTTCAGGTTGGCTCGAAGAAAGCAAAGAAGATTTAATTCCGTTTATCCAAAATTATCAAAAATCTGGAATTCAATATGTTATTTGTACCGATATCGCAAAAGATGGAATGCTCGAAGGACCAAGTTTTGATCTATATACTAAAATTTTAGAACATTCAAAAGGTATAAAACTCATTGCTTCTGGAGGAATTTCTACTTTTGATGAATTACCAAAATTAGCCGAAATGGGTTGTGAAGGAACGATTATTGGTAAAGCGATTTATGAAAATAGAATTACTTTGAAACAATTGGAACAATATATAATTAGTTTTTAGTAGACAGTTGTTGGTTGTCAGATTTTTTCTCAATCAACAACTAATAACTATCAACCAACAACTTTAATATGCTCACAAAAAGAATCATTCCTTGCCTAGACATCAAAAACGGACGAACTGTAAAAGGTGTCAATTTTATTGATTTAAAAGATGCTGGCGATCCAGTTGAATTAGCCAAAAAATATGCCGAAACTGGTGCAGACGAACTCGTTTTTCTAGACATTTCTGCAACCGAAGAACGCAGAAAAACCTTGATAGATTTAGTTCGAAAAGTTGCCGAAACTATCAATATTCCGTTTACGGTTGGTGGCGGAATTTCATCTGTTGAAGATGTTGAAATTTTGCTAAAAAACGGTGCAGATAAAGTGTCTGTAAATTCATCGGCAGTAAAAAATCCGCAGTTAATTAACGATTTGGCTTTGGCTTTTGGCAGTCAATGCGTTGTCGCTGCTATTGATGCAAAGCAAATTGACGGAATTTGGAAAGTACATTTAGTTGGAGGAAAAGTCGCAACAGAAATTGATTTATTTGATTGGGCAAAAGAAGTCGAAAATCGTGGTGCTGGAGAAATTCTATTCACATCAATGGACAACGATGGAACAAAAAATGGTTTTGCAAACGAAGCATTAGCCAAACTGTCCGAAATGGTGAATATTCCGATAATTGCATCGGGCGGAGCAGGAAATATACAACATTTTGTTAATGCATTTGTAGTCGGAAAGGCAGATGCGGCATTGGCAGCAAGTGTTTTTCATTTTCAAGAAATAGAAATTCCAGTTTTAAAAGAAGAATTAAGAAAAAAGAAAATAGAAGTTAGAATATAGACTAAAAACAAAAAAATGAAAATAGATTTTAACAAAAACCAAGACGGTTTAATTCCTGCTATTATCCAAGACTCAAAAACCAAAACCGTTTTGATGTTGGGTTATATGAATGAAGAAGCCTACAATAAAACTTTAGAAACCAATAAAGTAACCTTTTTTAGTCGTTCAAAAAACCGATTATGGACAAAAGGAGAAGAAAGTGGCAATTTTTTGAACTTGGTCGATATGAAGGTTGATTGTGATAATGATACGCTTTTGGTCAAAGTAAATCCCGATGGACCAACTTGTCATACCGGTTCAGATAATTGCTGGCAAGAGTCTAACAATCAAGAATATGGATTTATATCTAAATTAGAAAATACTATTCAAGAACGCAAAGAAAATGCAACTTCAGAAAAAAGTTATGTTGCAAGTTTATTCGAAAAAGGCATCAACAAAATCGCTCAAAAAGTAGGCGAGGAGGCAATAGAAGTGGTTATCGAAGCCAAAGACAATAATGACGATTTATTTCTTGATGAAAGTGCCGATTTGTTATTTCATTACTTGATTTTGTTGCA
>JAYUFL010000186.1:0-9558 GCA_043738745.1 Bacteroidota bacterium | reverse complement strand
TTAAAACTTGTTCAAGTTTAAATTCCGATGAAAAACTTCTTTTCTTATTCATAAAAATGCCCCAAATAGTGTCTAACTTTTTGGGGCATGTCCAAATAGCAGAAAAATATATAAGTTTTTCATTTTCTTTATTTTTTAAATTAAAATGATTACTTGTTTTTTGCTGCTAAACTTTTTACTACAACTTTCAAATCTTCGATTTCTTTGTTTTGTTGGATTAAATAAAGAGTTAATTCTTCTACTTTTTGTAACAATTTTTTGTTCATGTCTCCAAGCAACAAACCATTTGTTTCTACTTCTTTTGCAGAAGGAATATTTGCTAAATGTCCTTTTTCTTGTATTTGTTTTTCAACATCCTGCAAGGTCGGTAGTTTATAAGTTGTTGCAAAAACATAGTCTGGCCAGCCTACTAAATCTACCTTTACCTCTTTGGTATGTATTAAACCATTAACGGCTAGTTTGTCTGTGGCAGCGATTGGCGATGAACCAGTACCAATTCCAATATTTCCAACGTTGTCAATTAACATACTGATTTTAACACCTGATTCAAACTTAATATTCCCGTTTTTATTATTAGCAATTATTAAACTGCCATCGGTATTTCCTCTTAATACTGCATCTCCTATTTTAGCATTAACAGCATAACAACCGTCACATAATGCAACTGCAATTTGAGTAACAGTACCAACCAAATCGGAATTAACTTCAATACTACTTCCAGTTGTAATATTATTACCAGGATTAACAACAATTGATTTACTTGATTTTATACCATAAACAACGCCAGAATTTAATTCCGCCCATGTAAAAAAAGGTGTTCCAATGGATAGATATCCAGAAAAAAATGAGTTTCCATTTGACATTAAATTATAATTACTAAACGCAGCAGTTGTTGGTAAAGTAGTGTATCCAAAAGCAGTTTTACCAGATCTAAAAATAGATGCAGTTGTTGAAGTACCTGTTGGACTAAATTGAGAAAACATGTTATTTGCAATAATTATAAAAATTAATGTTAAAATTGATTTTTTCATTTGTATTATTTTTTTTAGTTAATTTTAACACAAACCAAAAAAAAAAAAAACCACATTTGCAAATAATTTGTGATTTTTCTTATGAAATGATTGATAATAAAAAAGTAATTGTTGTTTTACCTGCTTACAACGCAAGTAAAACACTCTTAAAAACCCATAGTGAAATTCCGTTTGACATTGTAGACGAAGTCATTTTGGTAGATGATAATAGCACCGATGAAACTATAACTGTTGCAGAGGGTATTGGAATTAAACACATCATAAAACACGAAAAAAATTTGGGTTATGGCGGTAATCAAAAAACTTGCTACAACAAAGCATTGGCGCTTAATGCTGATATTGTTATAATGTTGCACCCTGATTATCAATACACTCCAAAACTCATTCATTCCATGTGTTACTTAATTGCAAACGAAGTTTATCCTGTAGTTTTAGGGTCGAGAATTCTTGGAAACGGAGCCTTAAAAGGTGGAATGCCAGTTTATAAGTACATTGCAAATCGGTTTTTGACCATGAGTCAAAACATTATTATGGGGCAAAAATTATCGGAATATCATTCGGGATACAGAGCCTATTCTAAAACTGTTTTAGAAGATATTGATTTTAACCAAAATTCAGATGATTTTATTTTTGACAATCAATTTTTGGCTCAAATTTTATATAATGGTTTTGAAGTTGCCGAAATTACTTGCCCAACCAAATATTTTGAAGAATCTTCATCAATAAATTTTACTCGAAGCGTAATATACGGTATTGGGGTTTTGAAAACATCAATTGTATATTTTTTAAGTAAAAGAAACATTTATAAATCTAAATTATTTAGAAATGTATAAAACAATCTTATCGAAACAAAACATAAGTTTTTTTATGTTTATTTTTATAAATTTTATTTTTGGAATAAAATATTTAAGTCGAGCAACGCCTTATTATTTATTGTTTTCTTCATTAATAGTTTGTTTTTATATTTTAATTTGGAAAAGTAGAAACTATATTTTAAAATTTTCTAATTATTTAAATACTTTAAATTTTTTAATTCTATTTCTGTTTATTAGTGGTTTTTATTTTGTTTTCAAAAAAATACCTGTCGAATCTATAAATGTTGATCGTTGGAGCGTAATTACTTCATTTTGGAATAATTTCTTTAGCCATAAATACGTATATTTCGCAAAGTCTTGTGATGGTAATTACCCAGGACCAATGCCGTTTTATTTCATTTTGGCACTGCCGTTTTATTTCATTGGCGAATTAGGATATTTTTCGATTTTAGGCATAATTTTATTTTTTTTAATGTTAAAACATACTAAAATTGATACAAAACTTCAGTCGACTTCACTATTATTAGTTTGTAGCAGTTTGTTTTATCTACACGAAATAGTTTGCAGAAGTAATATATTTCTTAACAGTACTTTAGTTTTATTTGTTTTAGTAATTTATTTCAACCAAAAAAAGTTAAGTTTTAAAAAACTTTTGTTTTTAGGTATCATGATTGGCTTATCTATTTCTACTCGAAATGTTTTAGTAATACCGTTTATTATTGCTTTTGTATTTGAATTAAAAACAAAGCACATAAGTATGAAACAATTGTTACTGTTTGGATTAATTTCTTTTTCTACATTTATAGTAACTTTTTTACCTTTTGTTTGGAATTATTTTGAGGATTTCAAAGAAATGAATCCATTTATTATTCAATCATCAGATTTGATGCCTTTAAATTATACTTTAGTTTGTATAGGATTAGCATTTGTTTTCGGATATTTTAGTAAATCGATTACTGATATTTATTTTTTTAGTGGAATCAATTTATTTATTACAATTCTGGTTTACTTTCTATATCACATTCATAATATTGGTTTTCAAAAAACCTTTTTTGAAAGTGAGGCGGATATTACCTATTTTATTTTTTGTATCCCATTTTTGGTTTTTTATTTTCTTCTTATAGAAAATTCAAAAACTACAACCTAAACCCATCCGCCAAACGCAATGCAAGTTGTCCGAAACCGTTTTTGGAAACATTGTCAATGGTTTGGTTCAGAAAACAGTGTAATTTTAGACATTAACTCTCAACTTTAAATAACTTATACAAATTACTTTTTATAAACATGAGGATTTTCTTTTACTCCTTTTTTGAAAATTTTTCGAATTGTCATTCGTAAAAACGTATCAATTTGTAAAATGATATCCGTCAATTTATTTTCTGGACGACCACGAAAAGAGGTTACATGAAACTTGTCTGATGCTAATAATGGATTTTTAGAAAAGTAATAGTTCGAGATACAACATCTATATCCATCAAAAACTACAGGAGAGACCGAATGTAATGAACGATTATGAGTAGCCATAACTACCAAACGATTAAATTTGGAATGAATTGTTATTTGTTTTTCCTGCAATCCGTTTGGCCAAAGTTCGAGATTGCCACCAAATGCTTCTTTCCAATTTGGAGTCACATAATACAAAAGATTCAACACTCGCCAACGTTCTCGATCTTTGTCGTGCGAATTGTCTAAATGCGGATTCAAAAATTGCTTGTTTCCCATCATCGAAAGTCCACCGGCATAAAGGTGTTCATCGGGAATTGTTTGTTCGATATTGCAAATTTCTCCAATCAAATCAACAATTTTTTTGTCTTGAAATGCATAGATTACTTCTTCTAGAATTGGATTGTACTTGTCCATTTGTGCTGCAACAAATTTGTTCTCACGAAGGCTTTTTTTGTGAACCATTTCGCCAGGTTTCGGAAAAACTTCTTGAATTTTTAATGAAATATCTTCGGGCAATAAATTATCTATAAAAAAATAGCCAATGTTATTTTCAGAATCTTGAAATTGTTTTTTTAAAACCAATTTTTGACTTTCGATTTTGTGATAAATAATTGCAGCAAGTGAATTTCGGGTAATAATCTCCATTCGTTTAAATAAAATATATTTTCTTTGTAAAGATATTATAAAAACATCTAGAAAATGCTTTCGATTTTAATTCCTACATATAATTACAAAACAATTACTTTGGTTGAAGAATTACACAAACAAGCAGTTTTGGAAAATATTGATTTTGAAATTATTGTTGGAGATGATAAATCATCGGACACAGAAATTGTGAATCAAAATGATGTAATAAATCAAATTGAATTTTGTTCTTATGTAATAAATTCCGAAAATTTAGGGCGTGGTGGAAACTTAAATTCATTAGTCAAAAAATCCAAATTTTCATGGGTTTTATTTTTAGATTGCGATGTTTTTCCAAAAGATTCAAATTTCATCAAAAAATATTTAGAGTGTATTAAATTCAACGAAGAAAAAATTCATTTTGGCGGATTACTTTACGATTCCAAAAAGCCAAGTGACAATGAAATGTTGCGTTGGATTTATGGAAATAAACGAGAGTCAATCACTACTAAAAATCGAAAATTAAAACCTTACGAAACAACTTTGACTTCTAATATTTTAATTAAAAAAGAAATTCTAGAAATGTATCCTTTTCATTTAGAGATAAAAAAATATGGCTTTGAGGATTTAGTTTTTATATTAGAATTGAAGAAAAATAATATCAAAATCAATCATTTAGAGAATCCTGTTTTTCATTTGAATTTGGAAAAATCAATTGTTTTTATTCGCAAATTTGAAAGTTCATTGAATAATTTGAAATACTTAACAGACAATAAAATCATTAAAAATCAGGATTCTAGATTCAGTAATTTGTATTCTAAACTAAATAAAATGTTTTTGACATCAATAGTTTCTTTTAGTTTTAAAGTTTTTAAATCTATTTATTTAAAAAATTTAACTTCAAAAAAACCTTCAATTTTTATTTTTGATATGTATAGAATTGGATATTATTGTACTTTACTTGAGGGTTAATTTACTATTTCTAAAAATAATGTATTCCAACTTTTCATTATTAAATCGAGATTATATTTTTCTGAACTTATTTTGGCGTTTTTACCCATTTCAATTCTTAGGTTCTCGTTTTCGATCAATAAGTTTATTTTTTCAATAAATGCACCTTCATTTCCATTTTCTATCAAAAAACCGTTTTCATTGTTATTGATAATTGTTCTTGGTCCAACTGGGCAATCGTAAGCGATACAAGGCAATCCCAAAGCCATGGCTTCAATCAAAACCATTCCAAAGCCTTCTGTTCTGGAAGTCATCAGATACAATGATGCATCTAAATATTTTTCTTGAATATTCTTTATAGGTTCGAATAGCGGAACCTTTTTTTCGAGATTTAAATTTCTAACGAGTTTTTCTATTTCTTGATTTTCAGATGATTTTCCATAAATTTCGAGTTGCCAATCTGGATGTTTTTCAATAATTTTCCCCCAAATTGTCACAACTCTATCCAAACCTTTTTCGTAAGAATGACGAGCAACAATAATTGCTTTTTTATTGCGAAGTTCCGAAACAATATTGGTTTCAAACCAAAGTGGATTTGGAATTATTCTTGCTTGTTTTACATTCCACTCTTTTAAACTTTCATCAGATAAAGCAATGAATTTATCAAATTTAGAGGCTACCAAGTTCTTAAATCTATATTTTAAATTCGAAAATAAATCTCTGCTTTTATACTCCTCAACAAATCGAGAACCATGGCATTCAAAAACTATTGGAATTTTAAATTTTGAAATAAACGGAATAGTATAAGCTTTTAGACCGTTATCGCAAACCAAAATAATATTTGGATTTATTTGTTTAATTTTTTGATTTAAATTTTTTCGGTAGGAATTAAAAAACTGAAAAATATTTCCTTTCAAAATCATATCATGAAACTCAATTTTTTTATTGAATTCGTAAAAAGTTGATGAGTTTCCGTTATTTTGAGTAAGAATAGCAATTTCATAACCAAATTTATCCTCTAAATAATTCGCTTTTATAGAAAGTACTCTAGCAACACCTCCTTCGTTATTGATATTCGGAATAATGTAGAGTATTTTCATAATATCAACTAATTTTCAGGTTTTCATTTTCAACTAATTTTATAACCCAAAACATTAAAAATAAACTAATTACACCCAAAATAGACATTAAAAACCAGTTGGTTCGATAACCAAAATGCGCTACAATATCTAATCCTACTTTCGAACTGAAAATGTGTGCAGAACTAAAACTCATCGTAAATATTGCCATGTATCGACCTTCGTGACCTTTGGGAGCCCGACTTAATGCAAATGAATTAGAGAACGGAAATATAAACATTTCTCCAATTGTCATAAAAATCATCATTATAATTAGAATCCCAACCCAAAAGTTAATCATTAATAAAGATATACTAATTGTCATAAACAACAAACCCCAACGGCACACTTTCAGTTTATTGATTTTGTGACGCTCAATATAACTTACTAATGGCATTTCGATGAAAAAAACCATCAAACCGTTAAGGGTTATGAGTAATCCGGTTTGAAATTCGGATAAATTAAATTGCTCTTTATGATATAATGGAATTGTAGTAAATAGTTGAAAAAATAGTACACCAGATATAAAACAAGCCAATAAAAATATCCAAAAAGGCTTGTCCCGAAAAACCGAATTAACCTCGGCAATTGTTATCGTTTCGATTTCGGGATCTATAAATTTTTTCTTTTCTTTAACTAATAATCCAAAGATTACAATTGAAATTATACAAGTTAAACCATCTATCCAAAAAAGTCCAGAATAACCAATTGTCATTATAACCAGTCCGCCAAGTGCTGGACCAGCCGCAAAACCAATGTTGATTGCCAACCTGACAAGTGTTAATGCTCGGGTTCTATCTTCGGGTTTTGCATAAGCACCAATAGCAACAAACATTGCTGGTCGAAACATATCGGCAATGAGCATCAGTACAAATAAACCTAAAACTAATCCCCAAAAAGATTTGTCGTATTGCAATAAAATAAGCACAATTCCGCTCACAAAAAGACTAAAAAGCATTATTTTATAGAAACCTATTTTGTCCGATAATTTGCCTCCAAGCCAAGAACCACAAACCGAGCCAACACCAAAACCCACCATTATCCAACCCACTTCTGAGTATGTGAAATGTAAATTTTCCTTGAGATATTTGGACAAAAATGGCACAACCATTACGCCTGCACGATTTATGAAAGTTACGATTGCCAAAATCCAAATTTCTCTTGAGAAACCTCGAAAATTATTGATGTATTTTTGAAAACCAGTTTTAAACATTATTGTATTAGAAAGTTTTCAAAGTTAATAAAGTTTGATACATCTATTTTTAAAAGTAATTGAAATAATTAAAATCTTTTCAACAAAACGTAATTCTTAATTCTAAAATCTAAAATTTAATTTTACCTTTGCGTTTCTATAAAATTTTACAAAATGGTTTATAAATTTAGGGTAATTCTCGATTCCGAAGAAGATATTTTTCGAGATATTACGATACTCGAAGACGATACTTTAGAAGATTTTCATAATGCAATTTTCAATTCGTTTGGATTTGATGGTCTAGAAGTTGCCTCGTTTTATATGTGCGATGATACTTGGAATCAGGAAGACGAAATTCCGATGTTCGATTCTGGCGACACACTTGGCGAAATGAAAATAATGTCCGACTATCAACTTTCGGATATTTTAGATGCCGAAAACACCAAGATTATTTACGTTTATGATTTTATAAACATGTGGACTTTTTTGATTGAATTGGCTGCTGTCGAAGAGATTTCGGGAACGGCAACCTATCCAGAAACCATTTTTTCGCATGGCGAAATGCCTCTTGAGTCTGGCGAAAAAATGTTCGAAGCTGATATGGAACAAGAAAACTATAACGAATTTGAAGATGATTTTGATGAGGATGATCTCGATATGTTCGAAAATGGTGATAGTTATGAGGATTTTGGGTTTGAAGAGAATTGGAATTAATTTCAATTAAAAATTACGAATTAAAAATTAAAAATTAGCCCAATTATACAAAATGATTAACCTATTCAATACACATATCGAGAGCCTTTCTATTCACAGAGTTGGAAACAAAAGCCGTAACGAACCTCTATTTTTATCGGAGCAAACCTTTTCATTAAATGATGAAATAGTTCCGCTAATGAAGGAATTTTTTCTAAAACCATTTCGCGAAAAAGAAGAAAACTATTTTCAGTTTGCCCATGATGTAGATTTAGATTACAACGAAATGTATCAATTTGCCTCACAAATTTTCGATAAACCAGATACAATTCACGAAGTTTCCAAAAAAATTACGCAACATTTGTTCGAGCAATCCAATCATCCGCACATCAAAAATGGAGAGGTTTATGTAACGCATCTTACAAACCTAAATATCGATAATAATGTAGTAGATGCAATTGGGATTTTCAAAAGCGAGATTCAATCGGATTTTTTGCAATTTGAAGAAAAAACATCGCACCTAGAAATGATTTTGCAGCAAGGCGTAAGTTTAAATAAATTAGACAAAGGTTGCATTATTTTTAATTACAAAAAAGAAGAAGGTTACAAAATCCTAACCGTCGATTCTAATAGATACGATGCTAGATATTGGTTGGAGCATTTCCTTTCTGTAGATGCGTTTGAAGACGAAAATTTTATTACCAAAAAATACTTAAAATTCTGTCAAGGTTTTGCCAAAGATGTCGTTTTTCCTGCCGAAGATAAAAAGGAAGAAGTCATGTTCATGAACCGATCTGTAAATTATTTTGCAAAAAACGACGAGTTCGAAGAAACCAATTTCATGAACGAAGTTATAGATAATCCAGATTTAATTTCGGAATTCAAGAACTATAAAGTAGATAAAGGCGAAAAATATTCTATTGAGGATATTACGACTTTTCCTATCGCCAATGCTGCTGTTTCTGATGCACGAAAATCCATTAAAAACGTCATAAATCTTGATACTCATATCCAAATTAAAATGGACTTTATAAACCCCGAAAGTGCCGAAAAATATGTAGAAAAAGGTTGGGACGAAGAGAAACAAATGTATTATTACTTGGTTTACTTCAATAAGGAAGAGAAATCGTAAATTGCAAATTTCAGATTCTACATAAATCCTCAATTATTCATTTAATTGAGGATTTATTGTTTTTAATCAACAAAACAGGTATTTATTTATGTTATTGACAAAAATTAAATATTTTGTTAACAAAAACATAATATGAAATTCCGCAAGTAACAAGAATAAATTCTATTTTTGTTTTCTAATAATTAACCATTAACAAAAACAAAATGAATTCATTAAAAAAATTAGTTTGCATTTTTACGCTTTCTGTAGTTGTGTTTTCGTGTTCAAACGAAAATGTAACTCAAACAACAACTGGTCAATCCTCAAGTCCAGAAAACACACCAGCTGCAAAATTAAGTACTGGAGTTTCGAAAAAATTTTTATTTGACGCTACAAAAGCAGAAAATGCTGGAAATGCCGATTGGATTATTTCAGAAAATTCTGCTGGAACACCACTTCGTTTTCCAAATCCTGCTATTTCTACAGTAACTACTTCAACCCCAGAAAATTACTGGCAAGGTGCTTTGTCATCTTGGGGAATTGCTTTAGTAAAACAAGGTCATTCAGTAGAATCGTT
>JAYUFL010000185.1:0-3473 GCA_043738745.1 Bacteroidota bacterium | reverse complement strand
AAAATGCCTAAAATGAAAACCAAATCTAGTGCCAAGAAACGATTTAAAGTTACTGGTTCTGGAAAGATTAAAAGAAAGCACGCTTTTAAAAGTCACATCTTGACCAAGAAATCGAAAAAACGTAAATTAGCATTGACACATTCAGCGCTTGTTCACAAAACCGATATGAAAAGTATCAAACAACAATTAAGAATCATATAATTAATTGTGAATTTTGAATTGTGAATTATTAATGACTCAAATTTGCTGCTCATTTATAATTTATAATTTATAATTTATAATTTTTTAAAAATTTCTTTAGGTTAAAATTATTTTAAATAACCTTGAAGTGGGCCATTAAGTACTTTCGATTCAATTCAAGTCGCCTTACTACAAAAAAACATCAAAATTATGCCAAGATCGGTAAATTCAGTTGCTAAAAGAGCACGCAGAAAAAAAATAATGAAGCAAGCCAAAGGTTTCTTTGGTCGTCGTAAAAACGTTTGGACAGTTGCTAAAAACGCAGTAGAGAAAGCAATGTGCTACGCTTACCGCGATAGAAAAGTGAACAAAAGAAATTTCCGTGCTTTATGGATTCAACGTATTAATGCTGGAGCTAGATTGGAAGGAATGTCTTATTCACAATTTATGGGAAAAGTGAAAAAGCACAATATCGAATTGAACCGTAAAGTTCTTGCAGATTTGGCTATGAACCATCCTGTAGCTTTCAAAGCAGTACTTAACAAAGTAAAATAAACGTTTTATCAACAACAATTTACTTCTTACTTATAAAAAAATCCCAATCGAAAGTTTGGGATTTTTTATTAAAAAAACAATTATTATTTCTAATCAAAAACATGTATAATATCTCCATCGAAACTCGCAAAAACCATAATTGGGTGAGAATTTTGGTGGTAAATATTTCCTTTATTATCAATTCCTATTGCGCCAGCAAAACCGTCGTATGGTACTAATTCGTTGAATGTTTTTGCAAAAGCATCTTTTAATGAAAATCCATCGGTAACTCGAGTAACAATTTTGGCAGCAGTAGCATTACTTACAATATCCTCTCCAATTCCAGTCAAACTCACACCACAAAATTCGTTGGCATAATTTCCCGCAACCGTTGCCGAATCAGAAATGCGACCAACCAACTCAAAACCTTTTCCTCCAGTTGATGTTGCTACGGCAATTTTACCCTCATTATCCAGCGCAACACAACCAACTGTTCCTGTTCCTAACGATTTAAGTTTAGCCTCGTATTCTGCTTTTCGTTGTGGAATTTCGGTCGAAAAAATTTCGAAACCATGTTTACGAGCGTAACTAATTGCACCAATTCCTCCCAAAACTCTATCGTCTTCCTTTATCAAAATTTGAGCCACTTGAATTGGGTTTTTTACATTTTCAATATTAATAACGCCACTCATTCTTTGAGTTTCGCCATCCATAATTGCTGCGCTCATTCTTATTTTTCCGTCACTTTGAATTTGAGATCCAATTCCAGCATTAAACAATTCGTCGTCTTCGAGTTGAGAAACTGCAAAAACTACGGTTTCTAAAGCCGAATGCGTTTTCAGATATTCATATCCCAATTTTACAATTCGCTCCAAAGCAACTTGTTTGGCAACTTTTGTTTCGTGATTGGTTAATGATTCTGAAAAAAAACCACCGTGGATAATTAATTTCATTATTAAAAGATAGCAGATTTATACATATTGCGAACTTTGAATCGTCATTTTAAAAGTATCCAAGTT
Organism: Bacteroidota bacterium; assembly: GCA_043738745.1. GTDB lineage: Bacteria > Bacteroidota > Bacteroidia > Flavobacteriales > Flavobacteriaceae > Flavobacterium. The sequence continues at coordinate 1,740 of JAYUFL010000185.1, read as the reverse complement.
AAAAGTATCGTGTTTGCTCATTACATGGGTTATTAAATTCGAAATCGAAATCGGTTGTCCTAACTCAATTTGCGTTAAATTAGTATCTTTAATTTCTCGACCATCAACCAAAATAACTAATCCAGAACCAATGGCTTCCATTTGTTTTCCGTTAGTAATTAGTAAACCCGTATCCTCTCCAAGACCAATTCCAAGTACTTTTGGATTACCAACAACCGCCTGAAAAAGTCTTCCAATTCTACCACGTTGTACAAAATGTGTGTCGATAATAACACCATCAATTAAACCTAAACCCGATGTTATTTTAACTTCTCCTTTCAGCAAAGCCTCCGAACTACTCCCTTGATAAATCATATTGTTCGATGCAGCGGCGGCTCCAGCCGAAGTTCCGGCATATATAAAATCGTCTTTTTGGTATTTTTCTAATAACAAATCATGAAACGGAGTTCCACCCAATATTGATGTCAATCGCAATTGGTCACCACCCGTAAACATCACAATATCGGCAACTCGCAATCGTTCGACAACATCCATATCCATGGCTTGTTCACGGCGTTCAATATTCAGAACAGCAACGTTATCAGCACCTAAATAAGTAAATGCTTTTACGTATTCTGCACCAATTTCTTTTGGAATTTTAGATGCCGTTGTAATAATTTCGACTCTAGAATGTTCCTTGTGTTTCGACTCGTTAATGATTCGTTTTAGAATTCCTGTCTCAAAAAAATTTAGGTTTTTAGCAGCATCTACATCAAGATTTTTTTCAGTAAAACTGCCTTTGTCCACAGCACCACCAATTATAATCAATTTTCCTTTAATATCCATGCCGTAAAAATAGATAAATCTTTAAAACCAACAACTCTTTTTTAAATTAATTATACAGATTTTTCGAAGTCATTTTAAGCAAATTCATTATGAAGTAAATTATTGAAAATCAATACCATTTAAAATAATATAAAGAAAATTTAATAAATTTATAAATTTATAGCAAAAAACTACTTACATTTAACACAATCATAATACAATAAAAAACCGAACCCTTACTATTTCTATGAAAATCGATAAAATTCAAGCCCTTCGTGGACCAAACATCTGGAGCGTACAACGCAAAAAACTAATTCAAATGCGTTTGGATTTAGAGGAAATGGAGCAATTTCCGACAAATAAAATCGATGGTTTTCGAGAACGAATAGAAGCCATGTTCCCAACAATGATAGAGCATCGCTGCTCTGAAGGAACTCGTGGCGGATTTTTTTCTCGTATAGAACGAGGCACTTGGATGGGGCATGTTATAGAACATATTGCTCTCGAAATACAAACTTTAGCGGGAATGGAAACTGGTTTTGGTCGCACTCGCGAAACCAAAACTCCAGGGATATATAATGTAGTGTTTAGTTACACCGAAGAAAATGTAGGCATGTTTGCTGCCGAAAGTGCTGTTGCAATCGCCGAATCGTTAATTGCTGGAACAGCATATGACTTGGAAGCCGATATTCAAAAAATGCGTGTCATTCGTGATCGTGTGCGCCTAGGACCAAGTACTGGTAGTATTGTCGAAGAAGCCGTGAATCGAGATATTCCTTGGATTCGTTTAGGTACAAATTCATTGGTGCAACTAGGTTACGGAATCAATCAAATGCGTTTTCAGGCGACTATAACTTGCAAAACCAGTAGTATTGCCGTAGATATTGCATGTAATAAAGAGCAAACCAAAAAAATGTTAGACGCAGCAAGTATTCC
>JAYUFL010000184.1:0-9642 GCA_043738745.1 Bacteroidota bacterium | reverse complement strand
ATTCATCAGTTATAATTTCCGAAACATAGTTTTTGAAATGCTTGCGAAAATCAGTAAGAATCGCTAAATTCTTGAGTTGATTTTGATGTTGCTTCAATGTCATAACTACATAACTTCGATTTGCAGTTAGCAATTCGAAGAAGGTAAAATAGAAACTTAACATCTTAGATTTCATATCATACGACTCGTAATCTGGATTTTTGTCGAGCAAATCGATAGTTTTGGTAAAAAACATTTCGAAAATTGTTTTTTCGATTACGTCTAAAGTTCCAAAAAATTCATAAAATTCTTGTTCTGTAAAATCATTCTTTTTTGCAAAATGATATACATTTGTTGGCTTGGCATTGTGTTCTAAAGTATAATTCATATACATTGAAACAATTTTATCACGTGTTAATGTTGCTTTTTTAGTTGCCATTTTATTGTGTTTTAATTTGAGTATAAAGATATAAAATGTTTAACTAATAACAATAAAGATTAAACAAAAATTATAATTTATTTTTTTTAATAACAATTTGATATCAATTTTATGTTCGTTATTTTTGACCAAACAAATTCTAGTTTTGAATAATTCTTTTTCCTTTAAAATTTTCGCTTCCGCAGATGAACTTCCAGATTCTTGGAATGATTTATCGAAAACCAACATTTTTCTTTCTAAAGATTATTTGCGAGTTCTAGAAAAATCAGCTCCAGCCAATATGATTTGTAATTTTATTGGATTGTTTGATTCAAAAAATTTGGTTGGAATTGCACTTTCGCAAATGGTAAATTCGATTGGCGTTTCATCGTCTGGCGAAAAAAGAAGTTGTTTAAAATCTAAAATTCGAGATTTAGTTTTCAAACAATTTGCATCAAATGTTTTGCTCATAGGAAACAATATGTTGACTGGTCAAAACGCATTTTATTTTTCGGATAAATTGTCATTTGAAAACGGAATAGTTCTAATCCAAAAAGCCACTTTGCAACTCGAAAAAGATTTCAGAAATCAAGGAAAAAAAATTCATTTAACATCTTATAAAGATTTCGATTCAGCAGATTCAGAAAGTTTTAAAATCAAAATTTTTTCAGAATATTACAAATTCGAAATTCAACCCAGTATGATTTTTGATATTCCAACGAATTGGAATTCTAACGAGGATTATATTTTGGCATTATCCAAAAAATACCGAGACCAATACAAGCGTTCGCACAAAAAAGCCGAAGGAATTGTAAAATGCAAATTATCGCTCGAAGAAATTATTATTCACAATAATAGAATTAACGAATTGTATCTAAATGTAACCAAAAATGCTCCGTTTAATACTTTTTATTTAGCAAAAAATCATTTTGTAGAATTCAAGAAACAATTGGGTCATAATTTTTTATTTTATGGTTATTTTATAGACGATGTTTTGATTGGGTTCAATACTTTAATAAAAAACGGTAATACAATTGACACTTACTTTTTGGGTTATGATGATAATTTTCAGCGCGAAAAAATGTTGTATCTCAACATGCTTTATGATATGATTGGTTACTCTATAAACAAAAAATTTAAGAAAATTATTTTTGCTAGAACAGCACTGGAAATAAAAAGTTCCGTTGGCGCCAAACCCAAAATTATGTTTGGATTTGTAAAACATCACAACAGAATTATCAATAAATTTATGCCAAAATTATTTGATTACTTTGATCCAAAAGTGGTTTGGCAAGAACGAAATCCTTTTAAGGAGAACTAACCTCCGATTGTGAACTCCAAATTAGAATTGAAATCGTAATAACTTCAGGAGAGGTAATTACGATTTCAATTCTAATTTCTCGGCAAAATAATCACAAAAATCTTTCATGGTGTCCGTCATTTTTTGGTCGTCGGTAGCACGTTGAAAAGTATCTGTCATGGCGACTAAAGTTTGGTGAAAAAATTTTTTCATTTCGTCTACTGGCATTTCTTTGATCCATAAATCGACACGCAAAGTCTCTTGAGTTTTGCTATCCCAAACCGAAAGCAAAATGGCTTTAGTTTCTTCTAGTTTTACACCGCCATCTTCTGCAGTCCACATTATTTTTTCTGGAACTCGATTTTCGTCTAGTTTTACTTGGAATACTATTTCTGAAATCATATTTATTTTATTTACGAATTACGATATTTGATTTATAATGTTTAGTTTGCGAAATTTAATGTAAACAATCTCAAACTTGCTATTTATTGTCTAGCATTGTAAGTCAGTATCTATTTTTTTGGTTTATATTTAGATTTTTCAAATACTTCTTTTGCGTCCGTTTTTAGCATGTTCTGTAATGACACTTCATTATTTTCCATATAGGATCGAACAATTTGCCAACCAATCCAAGTGCCAATTCTACCTGGTGATTGGTTGTCTATTTCGAGATAAAATTTAGAAAATGGTGCTGGATTGATAAACCTATTTGCAAGTTTAGAATCCGAATCGTAAAGTAAATTTTTTTCTATAAAATAACTCCACATATAGGATTCATTGGCGATACACCAACTTATTTGTCCCTTGGTATATCCTATTTTGTCTTCATCAGAAAATTCAGGAATAAGTTTGTCCTTCAAATAAAGTTGTTTTCCAGCATAGATCATTTGTGATAAAAGCGATTTATCTCTGGGAAATGCAATTTTGCGAAGCCCAAAACTCGAAACTAGGTCGGGCATAATCTGGGTTTCATTAAAATTTTGTTTAATATAATCTGGAAATTCATTTTTGTAGAATTTATGATCCTTTCCTAAATATAATTCTAATGAAACCAACACAATACTATCAGCATAAATTGATTTAGAATTATAATCCATTTCGGAAATGAGCATAATTGCTTTTGGAATTTTCGATTCTGGATAATAGAATTTAATATGTCTCACTAAATCTTCGAGTTGTGATTGCAAAATAGTTGTATTCGAATATTTTTTTTGAACCTCGGTATACAGTTCTCGCCACAACGGATTTTGCATTTTGTTTGTCCAAACACTATCTTGTGTTTGTTGCGGAAACAAATATGGGAATTGTTGTTTGAGTTTTGATAAATCCTGTGGTTTTGATTCAAAAAAAAGTTTATCGAATCGAACAATTTTTATCGCTACAGGAATTTCTTCAACTGCTTTTTCGATTTTCGATTTTTGATTACATGATGTTATAAGTACTGAAAATAGAAAGAAAATAAAATATTTTTTCATAAAATAATAATTTTTAACCCCGATAGAAGTGAAATTGATTCTGAAAATTGTTTAAATTTGCAAAGATACATTTCGGTTTTTAAAAATATACAAATATGCTTAAAAAAAAATCTTTTTTGGTTGAGGAAGTAAATCTTCAAATTGTAGATTGGTTAAAAAATTATGCTGAAAATGCAAAAGTAAATGGTTTTGTAGTGGGGATTTCGGGTGGGGTTGACTCTGCGGTAACATCTACATTGTGCGCACAAACTGGTTTGAAGGTTTTGTGTTTAGAAATGCCCATTCATCAGTCTAAAAGTCATATAAGCCGTGGTCGTGAGCATATAGCACAATTAATGAAACGCTTTGAAAACGTGAGTACTATCGAAGCCGATTTGACATCAGTTTTTGATGTTTTTAGAGAAAAAGTTACAATTATTGATGATGATGCAAAAGTAAATTTGGCGTTTGCGAATTCGAGAGCAAGATTGCGAATGACTACCTTGTATTATTTTGCGGGTATTTATGGACTTTTGGTGGCAGGAACAGGTAATAAGGTTGAAGATTTTGGAGTTGGTTTTTATACTAAATATGGCGATGGTGGCGTGGATTTGAGTCCGATTGCAGATTTGATGAAATCGGAAGTTTTTTTACTCGGAAAGTATCTTAAAATTCCAGAATCTATCTTAAAAGCAGCACCTACCGATGGATTGTTTGGTGATGACCGAACCGACGAAGAGCAACTTGGCGCAAGTTATGTTGAACTAGAATGGGCAATGCTTGAAAATGAAATAGATACAAATTCTGACAATTATTCAAATCGTGAAAAAGAGGTTTTAAGTATCTACAAAGGACTAAATAAGGCTAATAAGCATAAAATGAATCCTATTCCGATTTGCATAATTAACAGGAAGTAATTGTTTTTTATGATAATTATGTATATAATTGCATTTTTATGTGTAAATTCGCATTTCTATAGAACTAAACAACTGTTAAAAAAAACTAAATATCATGATTAAAGTATGCTTAGCCGATAATTCTCCAGTAGTACATTTTGGTATTAAATCTTATTTTAAAGATAATGCCGAAATAGTAATTGCATCAAATGTTGGTAATTACAATTTATTGAAAGAAGTTCTGAACACCAAAGAAATAGATGTTTTAATAGTTGATTTGGATTTAAATGGATTAACAAGTATTAACGATTTGAAAGCTTTTGTTAAGGAATATCCAAATACTAAAATTTTAATTTTTAGTAATTATTCCGAAAAAATGTATGCTCCTAACGCTATTAAAATTGGTATTTCTGGATATCTTCATAAATCCGAAAAATTAGAAACCTTGGGTCAATCGATCATTCGAGTGAGCAAAGGCGAAATTATTTTGACCGATGAAATTAAAAAAAGTATTGCTTTAATTTCCAAACAAAACAAAGGAGAGCGTTCGTTTAGAAAAATTTCTACTCGCGAAATTGAAGTTTTACGACATTTGATTGATGGAAAGAAAAATAAAGAAGTGGCCGCAGCACTAAATTTAAACGAAAAAACAATTAGCACCTACAAACTTCGATTGCTTACAAAACTGAATGTTACCAATGTTGTGGATTTAGTTAACAAAGCAAAAACTTTGGAGATTATCTAATTATATGTTGATCTAATCCTTCCAATACTTCGAGTAATTGCAACTTTCAATTTGTTGTACTCGTTGATTGAAATCATGGTTTCTATTTTATCTATATTGTCTGGATTAATCATACTTTGCATTAACTCCAAATTGAGTTTATTGATGAGAAACTCTCTGTAGGCGATAATATTTTCTGAAACTAATCGAGTCAGTACTTCATTATTGTTTTTTTCTCGAACATAGACTTGTTTTTTCTCCATCCAGCCGTGTAGTTGGTATTTTTCGTCGTCCATTAGAATATCCGTAATCAATTGTGAAAATTCTGGTTTGATGGAATTTAGATATTTTACTTTATCAAAAAATTCGTTTTGTAAATAATTAGAAACCAAATCGTCGTAGATTTCTTTAAACAAAGGATTTGCAAATTCAACTTCATCTTCTTGAAGATTAAGATAAATTCTTTGATAAATTTTAGAAGTAATTTTTTCTGAAACTTCGATTTCTTTTTGATTTTCATCAAACTTTATAAACACGTTTTCGAATTCGGCCTCTTCATTTCCATAAAGCAATAAAATTTCGATTATGGATTTTTCCAAAAGATGCACCACATCAATTTTATGAGATGCAACAGGTTCAACATCATCTCGAACAACTTCGAATGATTTTTGCTCTTTTTTTACTGATTTGTTGGCTTCTGAAATATCTCTTTGAACCAATTGTGCTAAAGTGCTGACCAAAACTTGCTCCGAAATATCCATAATTCTAGAACATTCCTGGATATAGATTTCGCGTTTGATTCGATCTGGAATTTTAGAAATACTCACAACCATATCCCGAATCAAATCTGCTTTTTTGATAGGATCATTTTTGGCTTCGTCCATCAAAAGCGATGCTTTAAATTGAATGAAATCTTTAGCATTTTCTTCTAAATATTTCGTCAATTCCTCAAAAGAATTCTTTTTTGCAAAACTATCAGGATCTTCGCCATCTGGAAAAGTACATACTTTGACGTTCATTCCTTCTTCTAGAATTAAATCAATTCCACGAACTGCTGCTCGCATTCCCGCAGCATCACCATCAAAAAGTACAGTTATATTTTTTGTTAATCTATTAATTAACCGAATTTGATCTGGAGTCAACGCCGTTCCAGAAGAAGCAACCACGTTTTCGATTCCGGTTTGTTGAAACTGAATCACATCGGTATAACCTTCGACTAAATAACAATTATTTTGCTTTGCGATGGCTTGTTTAGCATGAAAAATTCCATAGAGCACTTTACTTTTATCGTATAAATCACTCGCAGGCGAATTCAGATATTTTGCTGCTTTTTTGTCATTTGTTAAAATTCTGCCTCCAAAACCCAAAGTTCTTCCAGACATAGACAAAATGGGAAACATGACTCGACCTTTAAAACGATCAAATGGGTTTCCATCTCGAGGAATTGTGAGACCAACGGCTTCGAGAAATTCTTGCTTGTAGCCTTTTGTGAGTGCTTCTTTCGTAAATGCATCCCAAGTTTCGGGCGAATAGCCTAATTGAAATTTTTTGATGGTTTCGCTTGTAAATCCTCGCTCTTTGAAGTACGAAAGTCCAATGGCTTTGCCTTCTTCGGTATGTAACAACGTATCGTGAAAGTATTTATTTGCAAATTCTGATACCAAAAATAAACTTTCTCGAACATCTGTATTTGCTTTTTCTTCAGCAGTTTGCTCGGTCTCTTCGATTTCGATGTTGTACTTTTTTGCCAAATACCGAATGGCTTCAGGATAGGAAAATTTTTCGTGTTCCATCACAAAAGCAATTGCATTTCCGCCTTTTCCAGAACTAAAATCTTTCCAAATTCCTTTGGCTGGAGAAACCATAAACGATGGCGAACGCTCGTCTGAAAACGGGCTCAATCCTTTGAAATTACTTCCCGCTCGTTTAAGCATTACAAAATCGCCAATAACCTCCTCTACTCGAGCAGTTTCGTAAACATTGTCAATGGTAGTTTTTGAAATCAATTTTTAATTGGGTTTTTATATTTTCTTAAAAAATTTAAGATATTTTGTAAAAATACATAATTCTAAATAAAATAATAACTAAACTCTTAATTAAAATCCCAACGAATTCCTAGCGAAATATTGTTTTGTTTCACAATATTATCCTTGAATAATGGGTTTAAATCGTATTTTACATATAAACTTGTTTCGCCAAGACCAACATAAGCACTCAAACCATAAATGAAATTATTGGTATTGAAATCGCCTTTTGTTTCTGATAATGTTTCGTAATTGTTATTGTTGATTTCTAAATATTGTTTCGATTTTAGATTAATTCCAGCATAGCCACCAATTCCAAATCTAAAACCTTCGTGAGAATTAAAAATTGATTTTCCATCTTTGATTTTTGTTTTTGTAAAATCGAATTCTAAATGTAACGGAAAAACTAAACATACGTTTTTGAAACGAGAATCATCGGTACTGATTGAGTTTGTTTGCAATGTGGTTTGATTTCCAGAAACTACAAAACTGCGATTATCTGTTGGACGAAGATTATTGTACATTACTGAAAAACCGTATTTGGTGTGAAGCAAATTATCAGTTTTTATGATTCGAGTATTGTATGTGATTCCCCATTCGTAGAAATGCGAACCAAAATACCTAAAATCCGAACCTGATAATGCATTGTTAGTCATTGCATTATTTAAACCCATTGCAAAAACAATTTGATTTGTAGTTCTACGTTCTGATTTTTGGTAAGTGTCATCAAATGTTCCAAAAAAAGACCAAGTAAAAGATTTTTGAATTTTAGATGCTTTATCTGTTTTTTCATCAACTTTGTCTTGTACTAATTGATTTAGTTTTTCTTGTTCTATACCTACTAATTTTTCGATTTCGGAGGCAGTTTTTGTGGCTAAATCTAGTTTTTTGTCGTCGGCTTGTTGTTTAGTAATGGTTCCTTTTTCGAGTTCACTATTAACGGTTTCAAGAGCTAATTTTAGTTTTGCTTTTTCAGATTTAGAAATATTTCCTATTTTCATGAAAATTAATTTTGCTTTATTTTCGATAGCAGTTTTTCTATCAAATTCTTCAACAAGCAATTTTTTAAATTTCTTATGTTCAATAACTAGTAGTTTTTCAGTCTCGGTAGCAGATTGTATTTCTAAAGCAGATTTTTTGTCGTTTGCTTGTTGTTTGTTGATGCTTCCATTTTTTAGATCAGAGTTGATTGTACTAATAGCCAATTTTAATTTTGATTTCTCAGATTTTGTAATACTGTCCATACTTTTTAAAATCATTTTTTCCTGGTTTTTTGAATCGCTTTTGGATTTTTGAGCTTGAATTTTAGAACAAAAAACACATAATGTAACTGCTAAATAAATGATAAAATTCTTCATGATTGATTGATTTAAATGATTGATATTGAAAACTTATTTTATATTATTTCTTTCAGTGAGTGCAACTTGTACGGTTTGAAAATTTTTAGCAACTTTAGTAAAAACACTTTCTCTAAATTCGGTAGTGATTTCTCCATCAACCTCAGGAAGCAACGATGTTGAATTAAATTTAAAAGATGATTTTGTAGTTACTTTTGGTTTAACCAATGCCAAAAGTCCTTCGTCATTTTTTGCTATAACTTGATGGTTTGCAATTGGCTGATTTTGAATTTCTTGTTTTTGATATAATGTGATTTGATTTTGATTGTTGATTGAAACTCCTTCTTTAGTCGTTATTTGGTGGTTTTTAGTTGGTGGTTGGTTGTTGAGGACAAATACTTTTTTAGATTTATATGTTACACCTTTATTATTATCAACTAAATTTATTTTATTTTGCTTCTCGTTTTCAATTGATGTAGCAATTCCATTTGAATTTTTAGAATTTTGAATTTCGTTTACACCAGATGACACAACAACATTTGGTGTTTGAATAGTAGCATTTGGCATCTCGATTGGGCTCGATGAGATACTATTTGATTTGAAAATCATTGTTCCAACAAAAATAAACCCAATGAAACTTGCAGCAATCAAAAGCCACGGAAATTTCTTTTTCGGTTTTTCTGCAATACTCAACATCGCATCTAATCTGTCCCAGGCTTGCGCCGATGGTTGAATTTCTCTCGAATTGAGTTGGTTTTTTATTTCGGTTTCAAATTTATTTGGTTTCATAATTGAAAAAATTATTTTTAGTTGTGAAATTGGCAATCGCTTTTTTTATTTTGCTTTAGGTTGCAATTTCATTTTCTTGATTTTTTAATTTTGTTACTTGCTGTTGCAACATTTTTCGAGCGTGCGATAATTGCGATTTTGAAGTTCCTTCATTAATTCCTAACATGCTTGCAATTTCCTGATGCTTATAACCTTCGATGCAATACAAATTAAAAACCATTTTGTAACCATCTGGTAATTGGTCTATTAAGTGCTGAATGTCATCGACAGAGAATTTACTTTCAATGTTATTGAAACTTTCTTCGAAATATTCTTCATCATCAATGAACTTTACTTTTTTCTGAACTCGAATAAACGAAATGCATTCGTTAACCATTATTCTTCGAATCCAACCTTCGAAACTGCCTTTGTTTTCAAAATTTTTTAGATTCACAAAAACTTTCATAAAAGCGGTAATCATAATATCTTCCGCTTGATGAATGTCCTTTATATATTGTCTGCAAACTCCCAACATTTTTGGAGAAAATTTCGAATAAATCTGCTGTTGCGCATGTCGATTATTCTCGCAAGCCAACCGGATCGTTTCGTTTTCTTGTTGATGTAGGTTTATTACTTTCATTTTGATTGTTAGACTTCTTAGAAAATTAGATTTTTAGATTCGTAACAGACTTCTATTTACATAGACGAGAAAGGTTGCAAAAAGGTTGCATCAAAATAAATT
>JAYUFL010000183.1:0-3486 GCA_043738745.1 Bacteroidota bacterium | reverse complement strand
TAAGTAAAAACATTACTTTTATGAGTACCTGATGAGCCTGAGTAATCTGCTAAATAAAATTCCATTATTTGTTCATTAAATGAGGAATCTAAAGTTCCATCAATATTTAATCTATTGATTTTGGTAAGAAATGTAGCATATAAATCAGTGTATGATATTAAGATTTTTTGGTTTGGAAGAATCGAAATATTGTTAATTTCGTAATTGTTATTTATTAAATTGCAATTAAAAGAATTATCTAGACCACCATTATTAAAAATTCTAATTAATTTACTTTGAACACCATTAACTATAAAGTCGCCTTCCAACAATATTCTTCCGTCCTGTTGAATACAAACTGAATTAACACCATTATTAATTATTGTTGTATCTAATTCAAAAGTTGTATCAATAAGGTTAATATTTGAATTTAATCTTCTGTTTAAATAAATAACATTATTTTTTTTGCCACCAATTAAAATTTTCCCATCTGGTAATTCTTTAATAATACATTTACTATCAAAATTAAAATATGTTAAAGCGCGAGTACCATTTGCTTCTAAAAGTACTGGATAATAAGTTTCACCACTGTCTAATCCCTTTGCATTAATTAATAATTTTCCATCCTCTAATAGAATTATTTCACTAGGAGATGTAGTAAAATTTACATCATAGTTAAATGAATTATCAAGAGATCCATCCGAATTGATTTTAATAATACCTTTTTCAACACTAGAGTTATACATTTGACCACCCAATAAAATTTGTCCGTTAGAAATTGGCTTTATCGCTGTTATTGAGGTTACAGCAAAACTATTTTGATCTACAAAATTCAAAGAATTATCTAACGAACCATCATTGTTAAGTCTGGCTAAAGCAACTACACTTTTTCCATTATAACGTTGAAAAGATCCGCCAACTAATAATTTTCCGTCTGCTGTTTCAACAACAGTATTTACTAAATTATTAAAAAAACCTTTACAAATATTATTAAACGAATTGTCTTTTGTTCCATTTGAGTTTATTTTAACAATATATCCATCTACCTTCTTATTAGCTAAATAGCCGCTAGCAAGAATTTTCTCGTCATTAAAAAAGGACAATGAACTAACACTTTCTAAACCCAAAAAACTTATTACATCTCCAAATGAGTTATCTATAGTACCGTCTGTATTAAGCCTTACTAAATTATATCGATCAATATTATTATATTTTTCAAAAAACCCCCCAATTATAATTTTTTGGTCTTGTTGAATTAAAATTTGATTTGTAGAAGACTTACCAGTTACTTGACTAGATAAACTAAACCCCGTGCCAGTATTAAAAGAAGTATCAACCGTTCCGTTTGTATCTAACCTTACAATATTATTATTGGGCAAATTATTACAAGTAAAAAACCTACCTGCAACTACTATTTTTTGATCGTTTTGAATTTTAATTTCATTAATAGGATAAATAACATCTGTACTAAAATTAGCCGTAGTAAAACTTGAGTCAAAACTACCATCGGTATTTAATCTAGATATATATTTCCCATCTGAATCATATGATTCAGGAAGACCTTGAGCAAGACTGTGAGAAACTATAATTTTTCCATCTGCTTGTAAAACAAAACATCTAAATCTATAATTATCATCTGTATTAAATGTAGTATCTAAAGACCCATTTGCATTTAGCCTTTTAAGGTTTTTAGTGCTAACGTCATTTATTAGACCTATTACAATTAAAATTTTGCCATCCGATTGTACTTTTAATGAAAAAATACCAGACCCAACATTATAAAAAGGAGCCAAGAAATTTGTGTCTAAAGTACCGTTGGGATTAAGTCTAATGATTCTAGAAACATTAACTCCGTTAAATTTTGAAAAACTTCCAGTTACTAAAATCTTTCCATCGTTCTGAACAGTAAAATCTTCGACGCTTAAAAAAGATGGATTAGAAAACTCAAATCCAGTTCCAATATTAAAACTATTGTCTTTTAAATTTCCATCTAATTTAATTAATTCATATTTATTATTTAAAATCAAGATTTTACCGTCAGGTAACACAGTGCTTTTCAAAACTTCTGCCTCAACGAAATAATTATTTATAGGTAGGTTAAATTCATTAAACGTTCTATCTCTATCCGACGGGTTTTGCGCTTTTATTTGATTTAAAAATAAAAGACAAAAAAGTAGAAAGTATATTTTTTTCATAAAGATTTAATTTTTTATAAAAGTAATATAATTAGGATTAAAATGGATTTTTATTTTAAGATTTGATTGAATAGTTGCATATTGAAAGTTTTATGAAAAAAATTAGCCTAATTAGGAATTGGGTTCCTAATTAGGCTAGAAATAATAGCAAAAAAAATCCCGATTGCTCAAGATTTTAAATATATGTCAAAATATTATCTTCGATAATAAACTATTCCTAAAGTAACAGCAATTTGACCAATCCAGAAAATAAACATCCTTTTAATAATATCAGTTTTTGTTTCGGCTAAATCAACTTTTGTTGCTAAAGTGTTTCTTACTTTAGCAATAGATTTCTCTACGCTAACCTCAACATATTCCATAAGTGCTTTTGCTTCGCTTTCGCCAAGTTTATACTTCAAAATGTTGTACATATAAATAGTTGATATTACAACTATAATTTTGTTATTTACAAAAAAATATTTTCAAAATATTAAAAACTGTATTCTTATTTTAACTACTAAAACAAAAAAGCCTTACATTTCTGTAAGACTTTTTGTATCAAAAAATTAGAGAATTATTTTTTCTCGTTTTTTTCCATTTTTGCTTTTAAACCTGCAAGAATGTCATTGTTATCTCCTAACGTAGATGCTGCTGCATTGTTGTTAGTAGAAACTGCTTCATTCACTGCTTTTACATTTTTTTCTTCTTCCTCACGGAAAATTGCAGTATGCGAAGCCACTACACGTTTAAATTCTTTGTTGAATTCGATTACTTTAAAATCTGCAGTATCGCCTTTTTTCAATTTTTTTCCGTCTTCTTTTTCAAGGTGACGTGTTGGAATGAAAGCAACAATATCTTCTCCAAATTCTACAGTAGCTCCTTTGTCAACTATTTCTGAAATTTCTCCACTGTGAATAGTTCCAACCCCAAAAGAATCTTCGTATTTATCCCAAGGATTTGGTGTAGTTTGTTTGTGACCTAAAGATAATTTACGACCGTCAACATCTAGTTCAAGAACTACGACATCTAGTTTTTCTCCAACTCCAACAAATTCTGATGGATGTTTGATTTTTTTAGTCCAAGAAAGGTCAGAGATATAAATCAATCCGTCGATTCCTTCTTCTAATTCAACAAAAACACCAAAGTTTGTAAAGTTTCTTACAATTCCATTATGTTTTGATCCAACAGGATATTTAGATGTAATATCTGTCCATGGATCTTGAGTCATTTGTTTGATACCAAGAGACATTTTGCGATCATCACGATCTAATGTCAAAATAACTGCATCAACAACATCTCCAACTTTCACGAAATCTTGAGCCGAACGCAA
>JAYUFL010000182.1:0-3552 GCA_043738745.1 Bacteroidota bacterium | reverse complement strand
CTGCCAACGTCTCGTGGCTTGGCGTCAGTTGGGGATTTGGTAAGCCAAATGTATAAATTAAAGACCGAACTTCCAAGTACAAAACCAACTTTAAAGTTTGCCTAAAACCCCGATTGCGCCAAACCGCTGTTGACAGATGTTTATATTTTCACCTCGATATTTTTAGATATTCCATAAACTCTAGAAAATAAAATGAAATTGTTTAAAAATGGGAAATCATTTAGGATTGCAATATAATATCCATTTACATTCATTTTTTGTAACTTATCTAAAGGTAATTCTTTTTTCAATTCTTCTTTTGTTATTTTCGGATTTTTAAGATAAGTGTTGTAGACGTCTTTATAAATTGGATATTTGCCAGTTGAAGGGCTTTTTATAACGTTTTCTTTTTTATCTAAGTTTATAGCGTTAATATCAAACGTATCATCAAATCGAATTCCATCTATAATTATCATATTATTAGACGAATTTATAAATGTAATATTTTTATTGTTTAAGTTGAAAGTTTTTCCAAAATCGGTTTTGTTAATTTTTATTTTTGAATAATCTGTTAAAATTTTAATATTGTAAATTAAACTCCCAGTCAACATTTCTACTTTTTTATCAATTACATTTTTGATTTCAATAGTTTTATATTTTTGTTCTTTTTTAATTCCATTAATATTTTTATAGTCTACGAAAGTTCCAAAATTACTTGTGTTATTTTCATTAATTCTAATTTTTGTTATATTTTTATTTAAGAGTTTATTTTCTTTAATTGTTATTGACACACTATTTAGTGGGTCTCTTTCTTCAATATCTATTGGTAGTTTTGATTCTAAAACAATTAAACTTTGTATCGAATCTTTTACAAGTTTCAAAGTAGCATTTTGTTCAAAAACAATTAAACTTTTTTCGTTTATTGATGAAGACAATGATGTTTTATAATTTATCAGATTTTCTTTTAATGATTCTGTTAAATATTTTTCCTTATTTATTGCATTGTATTGCGAATACATATCATAAATTGCATCATAAATATCATTTAAATTTTCTTTATTGATTTTTTCGCTTTCGCCTTTAAAAAAAATAGCCATTGAGTCTTCAAAACTAATTTGAGCACTAATTAAACCAAAATTCATTAACATTAAAATCATTAATATTTTTTTCATAGTTTTTATTTTAAATGTCTGCCAACGTCTCGTGGCTTGGCGTCAGTTAGGAATTTGGTTAGCCAAATGTATAAATTAAAGACCAGACTTCCAAGTACAAAACCAACTTTAAAGTTCGCCCAAAACCCCAATTGCGCCAAACCGCTGTTGGCAGAAGTTGTTTTATTTCTTTGTTAATATGAACTTTTTTCCCGATTGATTTATTTCCATTTCTTTATTTTTCGGTATAAATTTTACTTTAATTCCGGCAGGTACATATTCAAAACAATCTTTTTCTGTGGCATCAAATACAAAAGTTGGTTGTCCAGTTGCTTCAGCAAATAATTTTGTATTTTCTTTTTTTATTGAAATTTTTAATGGAAATGTTGGACTAGAATATTCCCCCAAGTATTGATCTAAATCTTCTGTTTTTACTTCGATGGTTTTAAAATTTGGAATTTCGAAGTTTTTTCCAAAATAATTACTCAAAACAGCAATCATGATGTTATTGTTGTCGTAGATATTTCCATTTGAGTTCAATGCAATTGCTAATTTATTGTCAGGAAAATATGATAAAATAGAACTAAAACCATCAATTGCACCAGTATGACCAAAACCTTTTTTATCGTTGAATGGAATTTGGAAAATTCCCATACCAAAATCATCTTTAATAGATATCATTTTTTCCAAACTATTTTGATTAATAATTTTCTTTGTAAATAATTTTTCGATAAATATTATTAAATCCGTTGGATTTGAAACAATTGCTCCTGCTCCCATTGGTATTGATGTATCGGTTTCATTTTCTTTAACCCATTTATTATCATATTTGTAAGAATAGCATTCATTATTCTGAATATTAGTTTTGTTCCCAAAATATGTGTTTTTCAATCCAAGAGGTTTTATAATTTTAGAGTTTAATATTTCGCTGTACTTTTTCTTGTATTTTTTTTCAAGAATGTAACTCAACAATACATAATTTGAATTGCATAATCGGCTTTAGTATTTGGTTCAAAATCACTTTTACCTATTGTAATAATTTCAACCATTTCTTTTTCGGTTTTAGGCGCTGTGAAATAACTCATATAATTTTCATCATTTGTGAAATTATGAATTACACTTCTATGATTTAGTAAATTTCCAATTGTTATTTTATTCGCATTTTGTATTGTTGGGAAGTATTTTTCAATTGTTTGATTTAAATCAATTTTATTTTCTTCTACTGCTTTGAAAATTAAACAAGTAGTAAACATTTTTGAAATTGAGCCAATTCTATATTTTGTAGTTATTGCTGATGATTTATTATTTTCTATGTCGTCTTTTCCGATTGATTTTGTGTATAGCAACTTGCCACTTTCAGAAATTGCAATGCTTCCCATATACTTGTCTTTTGCTTCAAGTATTTGAAACAAACTATCAAGTTTAACAGCGTTTATGTTTTGTGCAAATGATGAGCAAATCATCATTACCATTAAAAGACTAAGATTATTTTTTGTTATCATTTTAATTTTTTACTTGTTAATTTTTCTATTTTTATTGCGTCGCGGTACAATGACCGACAACGTCTCGTGGCTTTGCCTGCAGTTGGGGAAAAGCATTCCCAAACTTCGGATTAATCACCAATTTTAGCAAGTACAAAAAGACGTTTAAGTTCAAAAATTTAACCCCAATTGCGCAAAACCGCTGTTGTACGAAGATTTTGTTTTTAAATGGAATTTTCTATTTTAAAACGATTTCTCTTTCTGTTTTTGCTTTTCAAATATAGGTTTTTTTCTACATACTTTTGGTTTTACGTTTTTATTTTTTGCAAAATTGTAAGTTTTTTCAAATCTTAACTCTCTAAACAGCGAAAAAAAAAAATCGAGAGAAGCTCGATAGTTTAAATTTTGTGCTGGCTTTTCGGTTTTACAAAATTCAAATAAGTTGAGTAAATTCTAAGTTGTAATTTTGGCGAAATCTAGAATTCAATTTTCAATTTTCGGCTTTACAAATTTCAAGTTAGTTGAGTAAATTCTACGTTGCAATTTTAGCGAAACCAGCAATTCAATTTTCAATTTTCTGTTTTACAAAATTCAAGAAACTTTAGTAAATTCTATTTTGCAATTTTGGCGAAACCTGGAATTCGATTTTCAATTTTCCGTTTTACAAAATTCAAGAAATTTGAGTAAATTCTATGTTGTAATTATAGCAAAAAACAAATAGGAGCAAAGCCCAATTTTCGGCTTTACGATTTCGGAATTTCGGGTTCAGAAAATTGACTTTTAAGCATTCATGCTTCAACGGAAATTTTCGTACAACGTCTCGTGGCTTGGCGTCAGTTGGGGATTTGGTTAGCCAAATGTATAAATTTAAGACCGAACTTCCAAGTACAAAACCAACTTTAAAGTTTGCCTAAAACCCCAATTGCGCCAAACCGCTGTTA
>JAYUFL010000181.1:0-9885 GCA_043738745.1 Bacteroidota bacterium | reverse complement strand
CGCTGGAATTGTTGCCATGGATAAAAAAAAATTTATGTTTTTTAATATCATTGGCTCATTTATTTGGGCTTTTACAATGGTTTTTGCAGGACACTATTTATATAAATTATTTCTTGATAAATTTCAAATAGACTTAAAACATTATATCGAATATATTGTTATTGGAATTATTTTGATGACCACTTTTCCTGTTTTATTGAAAATACTAAAAAAACAAAAATTTTAAAGCAAAATTTTTCAATTAAACCAAATAAAAAATCCGTTTCAATTTTTTGAAACGGATTTTTTTCTTACTCTTAGAACATTACATCATCCCGGGCATTCCGCCACCGTGAGAGTGTGGCGCAGTTTCTTCCTTAATGTCAATTAAGGCACATTCAGTAGTCAAAATCATTCCTGCAACCGAAGCAGCATTTTCTAAAGCCACACGAGTAACTTTTTTCGGGTCAATGATTCCTGCTTTAAGCATATCTACATATTCGTCAGTTTTGGCATTGTAACCAAAATCGCCTTTTCCTTCGGCAACTTTAGCAACAACCACAGAACCTTCGAGACCAGCATTTTCAACTATAGTACGTAATGGTGCCTCGATAGCTCGAGCTATTATTTTAATTCCAGTTGCTTCGTCAGCATTAAATGGTTTTACTTTCTCTAAAGATACTTTTGCTCTTAACAGAGCAACTCCTCCACCAGCGACGATTCCTTCTTCGACAGCGGCTCGAGTGGCATGAAGAGCATCGTCAACTCGGTCTTTTTTCTCTTTCATTTCTACTTCACTTGCTGCTCCAACATAAAGAACTGCTACTCCGCCAGCCAATTTAGCCAAGCGTTCTTGCAATTTTTCTTTGTCATAATCCGAAGTAGTTGTTTCCATTTGACCTTTTATTTGGTTCACACGATTTTTAATCATATCGGCTTCGCCAGCACCACTAACGATTGTAGTGTTGTCTTTATCTATAGTTACACGTTTTGCAGTCCCAAGCATTTCTAGAGTTGCATTTTCTAAAGTATGACCTTGTTCTTCGGAAATTACAGTTCCACCAGTTAAAATTGCAATATCTTCAAGCATTGCTTTACGACGATCTCCAAAACCGGGTGCTTTTACAGCAGCAATTTTTAGTGCTCCACGTAATTTGTTTACAACAAGAGTCGAAAGAGCTTCGCCATCAACGTCTTCTGCTATTATTAACAATGGTTTTCCAGATTGTGCAATTGGCTCCAAAACAGGTAATAATTCTTTTAGAGAAGAAACTTTTTTGTCATACAATAATATGTATGGACTTTCCAATTCTGCTTCCATTTTTTCTGGATTGGTTACAAAATAAGGCGAAAGATACCCTCTGTCGAACTGCATTCCTTCTACAACATCTACATAAGTGTCTGTTCCTTTGGCTTCTTCGACAGTAATTACACCTTCTTTACCAACTTTTGCGAAAGCATTTGCAATTAATTCACCTATAACTTCGTCGTTGTTAGCAGAAATAGAAGCGATTTGCTTAATTTTGTTAGAATCACTTCCTACTACTTTTGCTTGTTTAGCTAAGTCAGTAACAATTGCTTCAACAGCCTTGTCGATTCCACGTTTCAAATCCATAGGATTGGCTCCAGCAGCAACATTTTTTAAGCCTTCTTTTACAATTGCTTGTGCTAAAACAGTAGCAGTTGTAGTTCCATCTCCTGCCAAATCATTAGTTTTTGAGGCTACTTCTTTTACCATTTGTGCACCCATATTTTCTAATGGGTCTTGTAATTCTATTTCTTTTGCAACTGTAACACCGTCTTTAGTAACGGTTGGTCCACCAAATGATTTTCCGATAATTACATTACGCCCTTTTGGTCCTAATGTTACTTTTACTGCATTTGCCAAAGCATCTACACCACGTTTTAGCCCATCACGTGCTTCTATATCAAATTTTATATCTTTTGCCATTTTTGTCATTGCGAGGAACGAAGCAATCGCATCCTCTAAATTAGTTTAAAATTGTTTAAAGTTTTTTTTGAAACTATATTATTGCAAGTATGTCGTCTTCACGCATTATCAAATAATCTTTTCCTTCTAGTTTTAATTCCGTTCCTGCATACTTTCCATAAAGTACAGAATCTCCTATTTTTACGGTCATAATGTAATCTGTCTTACCATTACCAACGGCAATAACAGTTCCTTTTTGAGGTTTTTCTTTTGCTGTATCTGGAATAAAAATTCCCGATGCGGTTTTAGTTTCTGCAGCAACTGGTTCAACTAGAACTCGGTCTGAAAGTGGTTTTATATTTAAAGCCATAATTATATTTATTAAAAATTAACTTTTGCAAATGTAGTTAAAAAATGATGTTTATAAACACAAAAAAGCGTTAACAAAATGCTAACGCTTTTAAAATAGTGTACATTTTGTTATTTTTTTACAGGAACTGTAGTAGCAGGATTTCCTAATGTTTTTGTCGCGGTTTTAGGAGCAACTGTAGTTTCTGTATTGTCCATAATTTTAGATGAGGTTTCGTTACCGACAAAACTTAAACCAGATAATAAAATTAGAACCAACAATGCTGCACCTAGAAACCAAGTACTTTTATCCAAAAAGTCGGTAGTTTTTTGAACACCACCCATCATTTGAGAACCGCCAAGAGAAGATGATAGTCCGCCACCTTTAGGATTTTGTACCATAATTACTACTATTAGTAAAAAACAAACTATTGTTATTAGAACTAAAAAAATTGAAAACATAATTATTATTGTTAATTGTTATTTTGTTGTAATATTTTAATATCCGAAATTCGGTTTGCAAAGAAACTAAATTTTTCTGGATATTTCAAAATTAATATTTCATAAGCTTGAATTGCTTTTAAATATTTTTTTTGTTCCAAGTAAACTTTTGCTAAAGTTTCGGTCATTAAATATGAATCATCTTCGTGTTTAGGTACAAAAACAGTGGTGTTTACACTATTTTTATCTAATGTAGGGATTTTAGGATTGTTTTCTATAAATTGATTTATTAAGTCTATTTTTTTTTGTTTTTCGGACTCAATTTCTACAAAATTAATATTTTTTCCGATGTTTTCGGCTCTCTGAATTGGTTCAATTCTTGATAGTTCAAGCCATTCTTGAAATGAATGCCATTCGTTTTTAATAAAATCTATTGGTTTTCCAATTTCTAAGTTTGTTTCAACCAAATCGGAATTAGTACTCTCTGTAGCTTCAGTTATCGATTTTAAAATTGATTTTTCTAATGAATTGTTAAGTTTGGACTCAAATGACTCTACAATTTCTAGGTCAATAATATCAAGATTGTTTAGAGTAGCTATTTTCTGTTCATAATGCCCTTTTTGAATCGAAATAAAAGTATTTGAAGTAATAAAATCGAATAAAATAGATCGATCTGTAGTATGTGCTGCTGTAGTTTTGAGTTGCTGGTTATACAAAAAACTATCCTGATTAAAAAGTCCTTTAAGTTGCAATGCTCTTGCACTTTGAAAATAAGGAAATTCATCAATAACTTTTTTTAAATCCAAAGTTTGAAACCCATTTATAGAAAACGGTTCGTTGATGAGTTGATTGTATTGTATTACGTTCATTTTTGTAAATTTTCTATAAAAAAGGTTTTTAAAACTACCATTTTGCTAACGATTCATTGAATATATTTTGTGTAATTCTCACAAAAATATCGTCTAGAGCATCCGAAAGTTGAGATCCAACTAATTGTTGTGATCCTGCAAAATCATGAAAATGGGAAAATTTTTTTTCAAAACTTTCTTTTTCTTTATTTTTATAGGTAAAACGCACGTTTACAGTAATAGTTAATCGGTTTTGTGCTGCAGTTTGAGATGCAGTTGGTGCCATCGGCGTAATGAAATATTCGGTAATTTCGCCTTCATAAACTATATCACCTTCGGTACGAATCAAATTTAAATTAGTTTGATTTTGAATCAAGTTTTGTAGTTTTTGAGTGAAAATCCGTTCAATTCCAGGCTCTATCAACAAAGAGTTATTTTGAAAATTGTTTACCTGAAACGTTTTTGCATCAATTTTTCCAGTTCCCGTAAAGTTATAAACCGAGCAACTGTTCAAGGCTATAATTGATATTAAAAATAGTATAAATTTTATTTTGTTCATTTATTTATAAAAAATTTTAAACTTGATTATGAATATTTGGCTCAAATATATTCAAAATAATTTTTAATTATCAATTTTTAATTTTTAATTATAAGTCAAATTGTTTAATTTTTCGATACAAAGTTCGTTCGGAAATTCCCAATTCATCGGCAGCGGCTTTGCGTTTGCCTTTGTTTTTTTCTAGAGATTTCTTAATCATTTCGATTTCTTTTTTCTCAAGTTTTAGGATTTCCTCTTCCTCAACCGTTTCTGCAAAAAGATAATTTTGTTCGTTTTCATCAAAATCATCATGTTCTTCCTGATCATTAAAATTGTCATTTCGAGATTCTTCCTCGAAAGTAATTTCACTTTCTTTTTCGTTCGATCCGTATATTTTTTGAATCAAATTGGTATTGATTTCTTGTACTTTTGCCGATCCATTTTTCATTAATTCTAATGTCAATTTCTTCAAATCATGCAAATCACTTTTCATATCAAAAAGCACTTTGTACAAAATATCACGTTCGGTCGAAAAGTCGCTTTCGGTTTTTTTATTTTTAATAACCGATGGCAAATTACTACCTTCTTGCGGCAAATAGGACAATAAAGTATTGCCAGAAATCTCGCGATTGGTTTCTAAAACAGAAATTTGTTCCGCCATATTTCGCAACTGACGAATGTTTCCTGACCAACGAAATTTTTGTAAAACTGAAACGGCATTTTCATCTAATTTCAATGGTGGCATTTTGTATTTATGCGCAAAATCGGCAGCGAATTTTCGAAAAAGCAAGTGAATATCTTCTTTACGATCGCGCAAAGCAGGCAATAAAATCTCCACTGTACTCAATCTGTAATACAAATCCTCTCGAAATTTCCCTTTCTCTATGGCATCAAATAAATTGACATTTGTGGCAGCGACAATTCTCACATTTGTTTTTTGTACTTGGCTCGAACCTACTTTTATGAATTCGCCATTTTCTAGAACTCGCAACAATCTAACTTGAGTTGTCAATGGTAATTCTCCCACTTCATCAAGAAAAATTGTCCCGCCATCGGCTACTTCAAAATACCCTTCACGCGTTCCGGTAGCGCCTGTAAAAGCCCCTTTTTCGTGACCAAAAAGTTCGCTATCTATAGTTCCCTCTGGAATTGCGCCACAGTTTACGGCAATGTACTTGCCATGTTTTCGGTGGGAAAGAGAGTGGATTATTTTGGGAATACTTTCTTTACCAACACCACTTTCTCCCGCTACCAATACCGAAATATCAGTCGGAGCAACTTGTATTGCTTTCTCGATTGCACGATTGAGTTTTGGGTCGTTCCCGATAATCTCGAATCGTTGTTTTATTGATTGTATTGTTTCCATATTTTATGACCACGAATTACACAAATTCTCACGAATTAAAAAAAAATTAAACAATCACTCTTTTATGCTCTAACGATCTATTTTTGAAGTTTACAATAATTCCAAGTTTATTCCAAGATAGATTTATGTAATTTAAAGTTTGAGCAATGTGTTCGTCTCCAATTACTTTTGCTGTTTTTACTTCTAAAATGATTTCGCCGAAAACAATAAAATCTGCATAAAACTTATGTTCTAAAACTACATCTTTGTATTTAATTTCAAATTCTTTTTCTCTTTCAAACGGAATATTATTCTTTCTAAACTCATACTCCAAAGCATCTTTATAAACAATTTCTAAAAGTCCTCCGCCTAAAATTCGATGAACTTCCATACAAATACCAATAATCGTATAATATTCCTCTTTTTTGTATAATTCCATAATCAGTTTTTTTACCACGAGTTACACAAATTACTACGAATTTTATTTTAAGGATTAAATCAGTTTATAATTATTAAGTAATTCGTGTTAATTTGTGTAATTGGTGGTTAATTTAATTTAAAAATTAGGCGATAAACCAACTGCAATTCCTTTCAAAGTGCCACTCGTGCAACTCTCGATTTTTACATTCACAAAATCTCCAATTTTATAATTCTCTTTAGGAAAAACCACCGTTATACTTTGTGAATTTCTTCCTGAAAATTCTTCTGTCGATTTTTTAGATACTTTTTCTACTAAAACCTCTACGGTTTGACCAATAAATTCTTCGCTGCGTTGCCAAGCGTGTTTTTGCTGTAAATCTACAATTTCTTGTAAACGTCTGGCTTTTATTTCATCAGAAACATCGTCTTCCATTTTACGGCCAGCCAAGGTTCCTGGGCGTTCGGAGTAACTGTACATGTAACCAAAATTATACTTTACATATTGCATCAAACTCATAGTATCTTGATGATCTTTTTCTGTTTCGGTTGGGAAACCAGCAATCATATCTTGGCTAATCGATGCATTTGGAATAATTGCTCTAATTTTATCAATCAAAACCATATATTCTTCACGTGTGTGCAAACGATTCATTTCCTTTAGTATACGATTACTTCCTGATTGAACTGGCAAATGAATGTGTTTACAAATATTAGAATGTTTAGCAATAACATGCAATACACTTTCGTGCATATCTTGTGGATTTGAAGTCGAAAAACGAATTCTCATCTTCGGAAAACCAACCGAAACCATTTCTAATAACTGATCAAAATCGACTGCGGTTGCTTTTTGCATCTCGGTAGCATTGGTAAAATCTTTTTTCAATCCACCACCATACCAAAGATAACTGTCTACATTTTGACCTAAAAGTGTAATTTCCTTAAAGCCTTTATCCCACAAATCTTGAATTTCTGCCATAATACTTTGCGGCTCACGACTTCGTTCACGCCCACGAGTAAAAGGGACTACGCAAAATGTACACATATTATCGCAACCACGAGTAATAGAAACTAAGGCCGTAATTCCGTTGCTCATTAATCGCACAGGCGAAATGTCTCCGTAGGTTTCATCTTTGCTCAAAATCACGTTTATGGCATCACGACCTTCCTCAACTTCCAATAATAAATTAGGTAAATCTTTGTAAGCATCTGGACCCACAACTAAATCAACAATTTTTTCTTCTTCCAGAAATTTGTCTTTCAAACGTTCGGCCATACAGCCTAAAACACCGACTTTCATCTTGGGGTTAATACGTTTTACGGCATTGTATTTCTCCAAACGCTTGCGAATCGTTTGCTCTGCTTTATCCCGAATGGAGCAAGTATTGACCAAAACCAAATCGGCTTCCTCCAATACATTCGTCGTATTATAGCCATTCCCAGAAAGGATAGATGCCACAATTTCCGAGTCCGAAAAATTCATAGCACAACCATAACTCTCTATAAAAAGTTTCTTGGTATTCTCGGGTTTATTTTCTAAAACAAGACTTTCTCCTTGTTTGTTTTCTTCAATAATCTTTTCCATAATTCAAATGCTGCTCGCAAAGATAGTGCAAAACAAAAAATCTGACAAGATGGCAGTTGTGTTTTAACAAAATTTTTTGTCACACCGAGCCTGTCGAAGTGAGGAGCTGTTTCCCGCTTTGCATTACAACCTTTTGTTCTAAAAACTTTTTTTGCAAGGCTTTGCAGGAACTTCCTTTGGTCGTTCTGCAAAACCAGCAAAAAACAGTTTTTTTCTCAAAAGGGTTTCCATTTCAATCGGGGCTAAAACTAGCATTTTTAAAATAATGAAATTATTAAATTCAATACAAAATCTCTATATTTAAAAAAACTTCCTACTTTTGTGGCAAGAATAAAAACTTATGGCAAAAAATTTAGTTATCGTCGAATCTCCTGCAAAGGCAAAAACAATCGAGAAATTTCTGGGCGCAGATTTCCAAGTAGAATCAAGTTATGGGCACATTGCCGACTTGCCATCTAAAGAAATTGGTGTCGATGTCTTAAACGGTTTCAAACCCAAATACGAAGTTTCTGCCGACAAAAAAGCATTGGTTTCCAAACTAAAAGCACTAGCCAAAAAAGCCGATATGGTTTGGTTAGCAAGTGATGAGGATCGCGAAGGAGAAGCTATTTCTTGGCATTTATCCGAAGAATTGCAATTAGATAAAAAGAAAACCAAACGAATTGTTTTTCACGAAATTACCAAAACGGCAATCCTAAAAGCAATCGAAAATCCTCGAGAAATCGATTACAATTTAGTCAACGCACAACAAGCCAGACGTGTTTTAGATCGATTAGTTGGTTACGAATTATCACCAGTTTTATGGCGAAAAATCAAAGGCGGACTTTCAGCTGGCCGTGTACAATCGGTTTCGGTGCGTTTGATTGTCGAGCGTGAACGAGAAATCATCAATTTCAAAGCCGTTGCCACTTATTCGGTTCAAGCCGAATTTATTACCGAAGCTGGAAAATTGGTTAAGGCCAAACTTCCTAAGAATTTCAATACCAAAAAAGAAGCCGAAGATTTCTTGAACAAAAATATAGGCTCTACATATAAGGTTGGAGACCTAGAAACCAAACCTACCAAAAAATCGCCTGCTGGACCATTTACCACTTCGACTTTGCAACA
Organism: Bacteroidota bacterium; assembly: GCA_043738745.1. GTDB lineage: Bacteria > Bacteroidota > Bacteroidia > Flavobacteriales > Flavobacteriaceae > Flavobacterium. The sequence continues at coordinate 1,347 of JAYUFL010000181.1, read as the reverse complement.
AGAAGCCGCTCGTAAATTGTATTTGCCAGTAGGAATCACCATGTCGTTGGCACAAAGATTATACGAAGCAGGTTTGATCACTTACATGCGAACCGATTCGGTGAATTTGTCCAAAGATGCCATGGAAGCCGCTGCCGCAGAAATTACAAAATCGTATGGAAAGGAATTCTCGAAACCAAGAACATTTGTCAATAAAAGCAAAGGTGCACAAGAAGCCCACGAAGCCATTCGCCCGACAGATATGTCTCGCCACACGGTAGATATCGACAGAGATCAGGCACGTCTATATGATTTAATTTGGAAAAGAACATTGGCATCTCAAATGGCTGATGCCGAATTAGAACGTACCAATGTTAAAATAGAAGCCAATAACCATTCGGAGATTTTTACAGCATCTGGAGAAGTGATCAAATTCGAAGGTTTCTTGAAAGTATACCTCGAAGGAAACGATGACGACGACGAAGAACAAGAAGGAATGCTTCCTGCAATGAAAGTCAACGAAAAATTAGAAAATAACTACATCACAGCAACCGAGCGTTATTCTCGCGCTGCCGCAAGATATACCGAAGCATCATTAGTAAAAAAACTAGAAGAATTGGGAATTGGTCGTCCATCGACTTATGCACCAACCATTTCTACAATCATCAATAGAAATTACGTCGAAAAAGGAACACTTGAAGGTCAAGAAAGGAATTATATCCAAATTACATTGCAATCTGGTAAAGTAGGAGAGAAGTTGCTCAAAGAAAATACAGGTTCTGATAAAGGGAAATTGGTTCCTACAGATATTGGAACGATTGTTACCGATTTCTTAGTAAAGAATTTCGATAATATTTTAGATTATAATTTTACTGCAAAAGTAGAGCAAGATTTTGATGAAATTGCCGAAGGAAATATCCAATGGGCAAAAATGATGCAAGATTTTTACGATAAATTTCACCCAACGGTAAAAGATGTCGAAGCCAATGCCGATAGAGAATCCGGAGAAAGAATTCTAGGAACCGATCCAAAATCGGGTAAACCAGTTTCGGTTCGTTTAGGGAAATTTGGACCAATGGCACAAATTGGTGCTGCCGACGACGAAGAAAAAACATTCGCAAGTTTATTGAAAGAACAAAACATAGGTAACATAACTTTAGAAGAAGTTCTAAACTTATTTTTGCTTCCAAAAAATCTCGGTACCTATAAAGGAGAAGAAGTGGAGGTTTCTAACGGTCGATACGGTCCATTCATTCGCTTTGGCGCCATGTTCGTTTCTTTGCCAAAAGGCGAAGAGCCATTAAACGTCGATTTAGAAAGAGCGCAAGAATTAATCGATGAAAAAACATTAGCCGATGCGCCAGTAGC
>JAYUFL010000180.1:0-9885 GCA_043738745.1 Bacteroidota bacterium | reverse complement strand
TAGATATTGAAGAGATTTTTAATATAAATATCGACAATGATGAAATGGAAAAAATGATTGATGTAAAATCGGCGTTAGAAATTATTGAGCGAAAAATTTCTAAATAGTGATTGGTAATGATGTTGTCGATTTGGAACTTGCAAAAACAGAAAGCAATTGGCAACGTAAAGGTTTTTTGGATAAAATTTTCACAGAAAATGAACAAAATTTAATTCAAAATTCTAAAAATCAAGAAATTACCATATGGAATTTGTGGAGTAGAAAGGAAGCAGTTTACAAAATTTGGAATCGAAAATCTGCAATTCGGAAATACAATCCTATACAATTTGAGTGTTTTGATTTGGATTTAGAGATTGGAAAAGTCTTTTATAATTCAATTGTTTATTATACAAAAACTGATATTTCCACTGATTTTATTTATACCATTGCGGTTTGTAATTTAGATGATTTTTCGAATATTGAAACTTTAGATAATTCTATTAAATACGAGAAAGAAAACGGAATTCCTTTTTATATTAATGAAAATCAAGAAGTTAAACCAATTTCAAAAACCTATCACGGACGTTTTGAAAGAATTATTACAATTAAATAATTCCTAATCTCGATTTCAATTTTAAGAATAATAAAGCAATGGAATAGGCATCTTCGCTAGAAGAATATCTTTCGCTTTTAGAGATTTTGAATGTTTTTAGCAATTCATCTAATGAAAATTGTTTGTCATTGATATCTTCCAATTTTTTATACATTACTTCGACATCAAGTGCTTCGTTTTTTAGTCTTCCACATTTCAATTTATCGAGAGCCTGATTAATTATTTCAACATCAAAACTAATTCTGTAACCTATTAAAATTGAATTTTCAATGTAGTTTATAAAATTTCTAATACCTTCAGGTTCAGTAACTTCAAATTCATTCTTTTCAGTTAAAAATTCGTTTTCAAAATTTTTATTTGTTTTAAAATTAATTTCTAATACATCATTTATAATAATAGTATTATTTAATACGCATACGCATCCAATTGATAAAAGAGAGTTATTTTTCGAATCATGTCCAGTTGTATTCAGGCTTACTACTACAAAACGGTTCGATTTTTTATCAAAATTTTTAAGATACGTATTCCAAAAAGGTGGAAAATCTTTGTTTATATTTTTAATCCAATCTATCATAACTTACGAAAAATGGGTTAATTGAAATTTATCTTTTATCAAATCTTCTAAGTCCTTCAATGGTAGAAACGCATTTTTTAGTTTTTCTTTATCTGATTTCGACATTTCATCTAAATTAATAAATTCTCCAGTAGAATCGTTTTTTAGACCTTCTAAAGTTCTAAATTTTGAAAGTATTAAAAATGATTCAGCACAATTTCTATAGATTTCTGAAAACTTGGGTTCTGTGATTGCTAACTGCTTAAATCTTAAATAAGTATTATTTATTCCTTTGATATTGTTACTTAAAACTAATAACCTTGCAGCATCAATCAATGGCATTAAGGCACGAGTTTTGATGTCGAATTTTCCTTTATTTTCTCCCTCTTCTTCAAGATTAAATTTCTTAAAGAAATTTAAAGGAGCAGGTTTTTTCAACGCATCATTACCTAAATAATCGAATATCAAAGCGCTGTTTTTACGTTCTTGAAAAATAGTTTCAGAAATTGCTTCTTCCAATTGTAATTCTCCGTAAACCAAATCATAATCAAAAAAAATTGGACTCATTCCGTCTGAATTTTCACTTGGAGTATTCATCCAACTATTATATTGTGTAGTCCAATCAGTCAGTGATTTACACCAAATCATATTGCTCGAAACGTGCCCGTTTTTACATAAATTATATCCAACTTTTTCTAGTGTTGAAGTTGTTCTTTTTGCTAATTTTAGAAAATAATCTTTTACGTCTCTATATTTACTAGTTTCAACATCTTCAAAAATCAAAATACTATCCTGATCGGTATTGAGTAATTGCTCTTTACGTCCTTGACTACCAATACTTAACCATGCAAATCGAGCAGGAGGGGAGCCAAATTCTAAAAAAGCCAATTCGATAGCACGTTTTGTAATTGCAAAATTAATTTCGCCTGCAATACTACTTATATGAGATAAATCTATATTTTTTGTAATTGAATTTTGAATTAATTCAAATAATTTTTCATGAACATTTTTAAGGTCTTTCGCTGTTTGAGATCGCTTAATTTCTTTCATCAAAATACCAGGGTTGTTGGCTTGGGCAACTACCAAATCGTGCTCGGTTATGATACCTTTAATTTCTGTGCTATCCGTTCCGTCGAACGTAACACACAAATGACTTACGCCATGTCGAAGCATTAGTAATTGAGCCTCGGCCAAAGATAAATTTTCAGTTACTGTAACAACTGGCGAAGCCATAATTTTGTCTATTGTGGAAAGAATAGGAAGTCGGCCCGTTGAAATTTTAGACCTAAAATCTTTGTCAGTAACTATTCCTATTGGTAGTTTTTTATTTGTAATAACAACATTGTCCATAATATTATCGGTCATCAATTGTGCAACTTCTTGTATTGTTGCGGTTGATTTAGACGTTAGTGGATGCTTTGAATATTCTAAAGTTTGAAAGTATTGAATTTCTTGTTGATTGTCACTATATGCAATAGAATCCGATATTTTATTTCCGATTTTATCTTTAGAAATTGATGCCGTTGATGCAAAACTTTCTAATAAAAAGTCTAAAACATCTGGATTTTGTCCCAACAATGGTTTAAATATTCTAATTGGAATAGCATAAACTATGCTTTCTTCGCGAGCCGTTGCGGACATCATGTAATTATTTTTCGCAAAAAGTGGACGCAATCCAAAAACATCGCCAGAATGACATTTGTTCAATAAAGTTTCTTCGGCATCAGAAACTACGGTTAAACTTATAATTCCAGAATCTACAACATAAAAGGAATCGTGTAAAACATCGTTTATTTGAAAAAGAATTTTGCCTTTTTCTAAATTTTGGACTTTAATATGAGTTGCAACATTCAAAAGTTCCGTTTCGGATAAAGTATCAAACGGTTGAAATTCTTTTAAAAAATCTGCAATTCGTTGAGCAATTGGATTCATAGTAACAATATTTCTAATTTATAAAAGTAATATAATTATCTTTGTAAGGCAATAGAATATAAGGTTTTCTTTAAAATTAAACAATCTATTTTACATAATATAAATTATAGTTCAATAAAATTATATTTATTATAAATATTAAAATAATTAATAGAAACTATTTTTTTAATTTCTTTATAACAGTTTCTTTTCTAGAAGCAATTTCATTTTTAGATTGTTGCAAATGATTCGAAATCAACTTATCTATTAATTCGTCTTTTGTTAGATGATGAAAAATTGTTTTGACTTTTGTTTTAAAATCTAAACATAATTCATGATTTGGTTTGGTCTTGAAAATTTGTTTTGCCCACAAAATGGTATTATTTTCATCAAGACTTTCTAGCGTTGGTTTTTTAAATTCTTGAAATTTAATCCCTAATTCTTTTTCAAAATCTGCAATTTCCGAAACTTCTTCGGGTTGCAAAATCGTTAATGCTAAACCTTTTTCGCCTGCTCGAGCCGTTCGACCGCTTCTGTGAACGTAGTTTTCATACGTATCGGGCAAATGATAATTGATAACAAATGCCAATTCTTTTACGTCAATTCCTCTTGAAGCCAAATCGGTTGCAACCAAAACATTGATATTCGATTCTCGAAACTGATTCATAATTCGATCTCGAATTCCTTGAGATAAACTTCCGTGCAATGCTCCCGAAGAAAATTTGTTTATGGCTAAATTTTTGGACAATTTGTTGACTGCAGCCTTGGTTTTACAAAAAATGATGCCTCGTTGTCCATCTTTTGAAGTTAAAAAATGCATCAAAACATCTAATTTTTCAATTGGATTTACCACAATATACCGATGTTCAATTTCTTGATTACCAACAGTTTCCATATTGGTTGAAATTTGAACTACATTTTTGTTTAAATAATTTTGAATTAATTGTTTGACAGTTCCTGGCAAAGTTGCTGAAAACAGCAATGTTTTATGATTTTTTGGAATTTCTGCAATAATTTCGTCTAAACTTTCTTTTAGAATCGAAACCATTTCGTCGGCTTCGTCTAGAACTAAAAACTGTATTTTGTTTAGTTTAATTGCGTTGCGTTGAATCAAATCTACTAATCTTCCTGGCGTTGCTACAACAAAATGTGTTGTGTTCGAAAGTTGTTCTATTTGAGGTTTTATCGGAGTTCCACCACAAATTGATACTATGGAAATTTCTGGAAGATTTTTTGAAAACTCTCGCAAATTATTGAAAATTTGTTGCCCTAGTTCACGTGTTGGAACTAAAATAACAACTTGAATATCTGTAGATTTAGAATCAATGAGTTGCAACAACGGCAACCCAAATGCAGCGGTTTTTCCGGTTCCTGTTTTGGCTAGTCCAACAATATCGGTTTTGTTTTCTAAAATTAAAGGAATAATTTCGCTTTGAATTTCGGTTGGAACTACTATTTTTAGTTCCGAAAGAGTTTTTACAATCGAATTTGAAAGTCCTAAATCAGTGAAATTTTTTGACATTTTGTTTTATTTATGGGAATTGCTTCAAAAAAAAATTAATCTGCTTCGTTCATTATTTTTTCGCGATATTTTTTCCCCATGAGCAAAATAAGTTTTGTGTTGTAATCCTCGATTAACCACTCGCGATAGTTTTTGCTACAATGACTAAGACATGTAGAATAGCGTTTTACTCGGCTTTCGATGTCTTGACCAAGTTCTTTAGAGAGTGTTTTTGCTTCTTGCAACGTTTCAGTATTGTCAATACACATTGCTGCATGCTGATCTATTGACTTGTCAAAAACTACTTTTGAGCGTTCGTTTTTGGATATTGCAATTTTGTGTTCTTCATCCACATCAAAAGTTACAATGGTTGTTTTACTAAACTTTTTACGTAATTCCTCTGGCATTACATATTTAAAATGAGTTTCAATTTCGGCATCGTCACGAAGATTTTCGAGATAGAATTCGGGTGATTTAAAAATATGTTGCCAATCAATTGGCTCATTCCATAATCCAAATCGTGCGGCATTATTTCCAAGATCTAAAACAGTGAAATTGTCTTTATTTGCTAATTTTCTCGAACCACGTCCAATCATCTGAAAATATAAAGTCAATGATTTTGTAGCACGATTCAATATTATAGTTTCGACAGTTGGCTCATCAAAACCAGTTGTCAAAATCCCAACGGATGTTAAAATAGCATCTGGGGTTTTTTTGAACCATTGCAAAATTTCTTTGCGTTCGTCGGCATTATTGGTATTATCCAAATGTCTGATCGCATATCCAGCCTCGCGAAAAGTTTCGTAAACATATAAAGATGTATTGATTCCGTTATTAAAAATCAAAGTCTTTTTACCTAAAGATTTTTCAGTATAAGCATGCAATAATTTTTCTTGCATTGCCATATTTGTGTATAAATCATCCGAAGATTTGACGGTATAATCGCCATTGATTCCTACTTTTAGTGAGGTCAAGCCAACATCAAAACTATAGGTTGTAGCTTTTGCCAAAAATCCTTGACTAATAAGCGATTGAATAGTGTCTCCAACAATCAATTCGCTATAGTTTTCGTGCATTGGTAAACTAATATTCGAACTCAGTGGTGTTGCTGTAACACCAAGTATAAAGGCATTTTTGAAAGAACTCAAGAGTTTTCTAAACGAGTTATAATGTGCTTCGTCAATGATTACTAATCCAATATTGTCGATTTGTAAGAGTTCGTCATTGAGACGGTTTTTGAGTGTTTCGACCATGGCAACAAAGCAGGAATATTCGTCTTGATCTGGTAACTCTTTAATTTTGCTGTTGATGATTTTGTTTTTTACATCAAAACCTTTTAACATTTTAGAGGTTTGTTTACACAGTTCGATTCTGTGAGTTAGAACTACTACTTTTTTGTCATTATTTGCTAAATAACGACGAACAATTTCGGAGAAAATTACTGTTTTTCCACCACCCGTTGGTAATTGGTATAATAAATGATGATTTTCGGATGCATTGTCTAAACGTTCAAAAATGGCATCAATATCCTTTTTTTGGTAGTCGTACAATACTTTTTTATCTTCTAATTCTACTTCTAAATCGTTTTGAAACATATTTATTTTTCTAATTTGCAAAAGTACAACTAAAAAACACATAAAAACACTATGTTTTTACGAAATATTTATTTAAATGTAGTCCTAATTTAAAAGATTTTATCACAAATATATTATTTACGTTTAAACTAAACTAGTATTCCAAACGTTCAATTATTGCATTAAAATCAAGATAATTAATCCAATTTTGATTTTCGGATTCATTTCTAATAGCAACTACCCTACTTTGAAATTCGTATAAAATGCCTTTTTCTATCATATAACTAACGGCCTGCTGCAGAGAAAGTAACATGCTTTTGTAGAATGCTTGGCTGGTTATTGGTTTTTCTGAAGATAAAACCTGTGCGATTTCAATATTATACAACATAATGTCCGCAACAATAAATGAATCTACACCAAGCGAAATAAAGTGTTTTAGGAATTTTTGAGCCACAGAACGTCTCATTTTTGGTCTTTTGCCTCGAACAGGAAAATACTCATTCGAAATTTTGAGTTTAGCATCTTTTACAAGGTTTTTTTCATTTGGATTAAAAACAAAATCATAATATACTTTTACCTCTTTGAATTTATCATACATTTCTACGAACTGCTCTTCTAGTTGTGGTTTTGTTAGTTCGTTTAAATATTTTTTTAAATCTCGTTTACTCATTGTTATAAAATTATTACAAAAGTACTACACATTTAGTATCGAAAACCAATGATTATGTTTAATTTTGTATTTTTAAAATATAAAAAACTAAATGCTAAAATTTTTTAAAGTCGCTGCTGTTCTAGAAGGTATTTCTTCTATTTTATTATTTTTTTTTGCTATGCCTATGAAGTATATTTTTAATAATCCAGAATATATTCGTTCATTCGGGATGTTTCATGGTGTTTTATTTACTTTTTTCATAGTTCTAACCATATATTTTACTTTTACTAAAAAGTGGACTTCGCAAAGATTTCTACTTTTTCTTTTTATGTCAATAATTCCATGTGGAACTTTCTATTTGGACAAAAAATACCTAAAAAATGCTTAATTCAGAAAAAATATTTGGTTGGTGTTACCTAATATTTAAAAAATGGGGAATTAACGAAACACTCGCCTCCTACTCTAGTTTGCTGGTAAACATTATACTATTATCTATAATATCTTACTTAATTTATATTTTTTTTAGATTTTTTTTAGTCACTATTATGGCAATTGTAGCCAAAAAAACTAAAACAAAATTCGACGATTTGTTAATTTCGAACCAAACTGCAAAATATATTGCGCATCTAATACCGCTTTTATACATCTACAGATCTGTTCCAATTATTCTTAAAACTTATGTATATTGGGAAGATATTTTTGGCAAACTTATCGGAATTTATATTATAATTTTAGTATTATGGATTGTCCGAACAATTTTTAATGCGCTTAGAGATCATCTCAAAAGTCTTCCCGAGTTTAGAGACAAACCCATTGATAGTTATATTCAGGTAATTATGATTATTCTTTGGATTTTTGGTATTACCGCTATAATTTTAGAATTATTTAGTATTGATTTAAAAAATTTATTGGGCGCATTCGGAGCCATTTCAGCAGTTATATTATTAATTTTCAGAGATACAATTCTTGGTTTCGTTGCAAGTATTCAGGTTTCCGTTAATGATATGGTTCGTATTGGTGATTGGATTACGATGGATAAATTTGGTGCCGACGGCGATGTTATCGAAATAAATTTGGCAACCGTAAAAGTTCGAAATTTTGATAACACAACTACAACAATTCCTACATACAGTTTAATTTCGGATTCGTTCAAAAATTGGAGGGGAATGCAAAAATCGGATGGAAGACGAATTAAACGCCATGTTTTAATAAAATCGAATAGCGTTCGTTTTATAAAAAATGAAGAATTGAATAATTTTAAGAAAATTCAATTAATTTCTGAATATATTGATAGAAAAAAAGTAGAAATAGAAAAACATAATAAAGACAATAATATTGACAAAGAACTATCCCTAAACGGTCGAAACTTAACAAATTTAGGCTTGTTTAGAAAATATATAACAAAATATCTCGAAAACCATAAAGGTCTAAATAAAGAAATGTTGTTAGTTTGCAGGCAATTACAACCAACATCACAAGGAATACCATTAGAAATTTATGTTTTTTCGAAAGACAAAAAATGGATGAATTACGAATATATCATGTCTGATATTTTTGACCATATTATTGCCTCTGTGTCATTTTTTGATTTAGAAATTTTTGAATTACCTTCCGAAGGAAAATCTGTTTTTTCGGATGATGTTTCAGGAATTTAATCGGTCATTAATAAATTCTATTTGAGTTTTTCCATGCGATTTCGGTTTTCCATCTTCACCAAGACTTACCATTGTTGTGGAGTCAATCGTAATAATCGTTTCGCGCGTCATAATATTTCTGGCTTCGCATTTTAGAGTTATTGAGGAATTTCCAAACTTTACGACATCAATTCCTATTTCAATAATATCGCCTTGTTTTGCTGAACTTCGAAAGTTAATTTCCGACATATGTTTGGTTACAATTCTGGAATTTTCTAACTGAATAATTGAATATAAAGCCAATTCCTCATCGATCCAAGCCAATAATTTGCCGCCAAATAAAGTTCCGTTTGGGTTTAAATCTTCGGGTTTAACCCATTTTCTAGTATGAAATCTCATTATGTTTTTTTATTTTTATTTAATGTAAAATTAATAATTTCGAGATGATCAAAGGCTAAATCGGGAAGATTATTTATAGAAAACCAACCAATTTCTTTTGCATCATCTGCAGCCATAGCAATCGTATTTTCTGGAACAAAACCAAGAAATGAAATCGAAATTACGTGGCTTCTTGGATCTCTAAATGGCTTACCAAATGCTTTTATTTGTTGCAGATTAGTTGTTTTTATTTGAGTTTCTTCTTCCAATTCTCGAATTGCTGCCGCTTCTAAATCTTCGTTTTCATCAACAAAACCTCCTGGTAAAGCCCAACAATCCTGAAAAGGCGGATTTTTCCTTTTAATCAACAAAATGGTTTGATTTGGTTTTGATTCTTTTAAAATTACAATATCAACCGTTACAAATATTTTAGAAGTTCTCATGAATTGGTTTTTCAACACTAAATTACTAATAACTTTTGGATTGATGGTTGAAAATAGCGTTGATTATTTGTAATTTTAAATAAAAAAAATGGAAAATCGAGATTCAGATATTTTTGACTTGCGCGGCGGAACTTTGGGAATTGTTACTCCACAATCCTCTGCCGAGGAAGCCTTTCAGAATATTACTTTACGACCAATTTTGAAATTACAAAACGATTTATTTATTCAAGTTTTTATCAACTATGCTGTAAAACAAAAAAGCGCCTTTTTTTTGCTTTTGCCAGATAAAAAAATGAATTATATTGAAAATGTAATTCATCGAGATATCAAATTTAGAAACCTCTTAAAGGGCATTATTATTGGGTTTTTTACCGTAAATGAATTTCAGGATTACATAAAAAATTCATCAAACTTAAACAAAAGAATGATGAATTTATTGATTGAAAGATTAAAAAGTCAATTGCAATTAGTTGAAATTTAAACCCAAATTTTATCTTTCTCTAGATTCTAAAACTGTTACAACATCTTGCAACTTAAAACCTTTGGCTTGCAACAAAATCAAGTAATGAAATAACAAATCGGCACTTTCATCAAGAAATAAATCGTCATTATTGTCTTTGGCTTCGATAACCACTTCTATTGCCTCC
>JAYUFL010000179.1:0-3573 GCA_043738745.1 Bacteroidota bacterium | reverse complement strand
CCAAATTTAACAAAAACAAATCACTTGCAATTCCATCGCTCAAAAATTTTCCTTTTTGAGTAGGTTTCAAGATTTTATTTTCGATAAAAAGCAAATCGTCATTCAAGAATTTTTGAGATTGTTTCATTAAATATTCTAAATATTCTTTACCAAAATAGGTTTCAATTTTATCTAAAGAAATTCCCCAAATGGTTCGTAAACCAGTCATTATATATTCGTTATAAACATCAGTTTTTGTTAGAATTTCGGTTTCTGAAGACAATTTATTGTCTTTTATAGATTTAATGTAAATTGAATTATTGGCAATATTCCAACTTCGTGAAACGCCATTATAACTGTGTGCCGAAGGTCCAATTCCGATGTATTTTTTGCCCAACCAATAACTCGAATTGTTTTTCGAAAAATAATTTTCCTTACCAAAATTAGATAATTCGTAATGTATAAACCCTTTTGCCGTGAGCGTTTCGACCAAAATTTCGAAATGTTCTTGAGCCACTTCGTCTTTTGGATTATCGATTTTTCCGGATTCAATTAATTTTTTTAAAGCCGTTTTTGGTTCTACTGTCAAAGCATAACTCGAAATATGATTGACTCCAAAACTCAAAGCCATTTCGATGTTTTGCTTCCATTTTTCGTTACTCATTCTCGGAATTCCATAAATTAAATCTAAGGAAATATTATCGAAATATTTAGTAGCAACCTCCAAACATTTTTTTGCTTCATCGGAATTATGCGCCCGATTCATCATTTTTAAATCATCCTCAAAAAAAGATTGAATTCCGATTGACAGTCGATTAATTCCAATTTTTGAAAGTGCTAATAAATAATCTTCCGATAAATCATCAGGATTGGCTTCGATGGTAATTTCGGGATTTTTGGCAATATTATAATTTCCATAAATCGCATCAATCAACAACTTAAAATCTGAAATTTGCAATCTACTTGGAGTGCCGCCGCCAAAATAAATGGTTTCGACAAGATCATTTTGTAATTCTGATTTTCGAATTTGAATTTCTTTTGCCAAAGCAAAAATCATCTCGTCTTTCTTTTTCATCGATGTCGAAAAATGAAAGTCGCAATAGTTGCACGCCTGTTTGCAAAATGGGATATGAATGTAGATTCCTGACAAAATTATTTTTTTACACGTTTTTCGTTATCCTTCACAAACGCATCCCAACCCGAATAACTTTTTTCGCCAACTACTTTTCCAGAGTTAAAAAAATGACAAACCGCAGCCGCCAAACCATCCGTAGAATCTAGGTTTTTAGGCAAAGTTTTAAGCCCTAATAATTGTTGTAACATTTTGGCAACCTGCTCTTTACTAGCGTTTCCGTTGCCCGTAATTGCCATTTTTATTTTCTTGGGTTCGTATTCAGTAATCGGAATATCTCTAGAAAGTCCTGCTGCCATTGCAACGCCCTGTGCGCGACCTAACTTGAGCATGGATTGTACATTTTTTCCAAAAAAGGGCGCTTCGATAGCAATTTCATCAGGATTGTGCGTGTCTATAAGTTCGATAGTGCGCTCAAAAATAACTTTTAATTTCTGGTAATGGTTGTCGTATTTGCTCAAAATCAATTCGTTGAGTTGTAGGAATTCCATTTTTTTATTGACAACTTTTATCAATCCAAAGCCCATAATTGTGGTTCCAGGGTCGATTCCTAATATGATGCGTTCGTTTGCCACAAGATTTGTTTCAAGTTTAAGGTTTCATGTTCAAAGTTTTGTTTTACTTTGCAACAATGATTTCAATTTCTAACAAAACTAAACAATTCCTTGTTCTTCTAATCAAAATTTTGATTGTTGTTGGTGCTTTTTATTTTATTTATAACCAATTGGCGAATAATGACAAATTAGATTGGCAAAAATTTATTGTTTTATTCCGCAAAAATAAATCGTTTTTTGGGATTGCTTTTATATTATTTTTAAGTTTTCTGAATCGGTTTTTGGAAATTTTGAAATGGCAGAATTTAGTTTCGACTTTCAAAACAATTTCTGTTGGCGAAGCAACAAAACAAGTTTTAGCAGCATTAACAGCAGGAATTTTTACACCAAATGGTGTTGGAGAATATGCTGGAAAAGCGCTTTATTTCGAAAAATCCGAAACCAAAAAAATAATCTTTTTAAATTTAATTTGTAACGGAATACAACTTGTTTTAACCATACTATTTGGCACAATTGGCTTATGGATATTGGGTTATAATACTTGGGTTTTAGCAATTTTACTTTCGGTTTTTGTTTTTTGTTTTTTGTTTTTTGGATTAAAAGAAATTAAATTAAAAGGATATTCCATCAATGATTTTATTTTAAAAATTAACGAAATCCCGAAGTCGATTCATCAAAAAAACATTTATTTAGGAATCGCAAGATATCTTACCTTTTCGCATCAATATTATTTTTTGTTTTTGGCTTTCGATGTGCATTTGCCTTATTTTATATTAATGACAACAATTGCAACGGTCTATTTTTTAGCCAGTTCGTTGCCTAGTTTTCAGTTTTTGGATTTTGCTGTAAAAGGGAGTGTTGCCGTTTATTTTTTTGGAATTTTACATGTAAACGAGTGGATTGTAATTTTTGTAACCACTCTCATGTGGTTCCTAAATGTTGTAATTCCGGTTGCAATTGGCAGTTTTTATGTTCTAAAATTTAAAATAAAAACCAATAAATGATTTACATTTTCGCTACCATATTAATAGTTTATGTAATAACAATTGGGTTGTTGATTTATGGTTTTGATAAAATCGAGACAACTCAAAATAGTAATTTATTTCCAAAAATATCTTTCTCTATTATTGTTCCTTTTCGCAACGAAGAAACTAATTTTTTGAACTTACTAAAATCCATTTCCGAATTAGAATATCCTAAAAATTGGTATGAAATTATTGTTGTAAATGATAATTCTGATGACAATTCTGTTTCAATTTTCAATAAATGGAAGTTAGAAAATCAAATGATTCAATCTCGATTATTAGAAAACATTCGTGTAAGCCATTCTCCAAAAAAAGATGCCATTGCAACTGCTATTTCTCAAGTAAAAAACGAATGGATTATTACTACCGATGCAGATTGCATTGTAAGCAAAAATTGGCTTTTAGCATTTGATAGTTTCATACAAAGTAATGATTTAGAAATGATTGTTGGCGCAGTTATCCTCTCCCCAGCCCTCTCCAGAGGAGAAAGAGCAAAAACCAGAAAAAATATTTTTGCAAAATTCCTAAACTATTTTCAGTTTGTGGATATGCTGAGTTTGCAAGGAACGACTATTGGTAGTTTTGGTTTAGAAAACCCTTTTATGTGTAATGGTGCCAATTTTGCTTACACAAAAAACTTGTTTTTGGAGTTAAATGGATTTGATGGAAACGACAAAATTGCATCTGGCGATGATGTTTTTTTGTTACAAAAAGCAATTCAGTTTCGTCCTGAAAAAGTTAGATATTTAAAAAACAGAGAGTCAATTGTTTTTACAAAACCGGAGGAAAATTGGTCGAAATTATTTTTTCAAAGGGTTCGTTGGGCAAGTAAAACAGTATCTTATAATGGTTTTTTTGGTAAGTTTTTGGCGGTAATCGTTTT
>JAYUFL010000178.1:0-9914 GCA_043738745.1 Bacteroidota bacterium | reverse complement strand
TTTTGTTGATGAAGTGAAAACAATTTTTGTGGATGTAGTTTTTGAAGAATTTCTATTCGTTCGGTAATGATAGCGATTCCTTTAGAAATATGTGTTTTTTCAGTTTTCGATTTTGTATCATCAATGCCAAAACCATTATCAAGTACTTCAATTGTCAAAACACTGTTTTGTAACGAAAAATTTAACTCAATTTTCCCATCGTTTTCCTTTATATGTGAAACACCATGAAGAATTGCATTTTCTATAAACGGTTGCACAATCATATTCGGAATTTTTAGTTCTAGGGTATTTATGTTTTTATCAATATTGATATGAAATTCAAAATTATTAAATCGAGTTTGCTCTAACTCTGCATAGAGTTGCAAACGTTCAATTTCATCTTGCAAAGTAATAAAAGGCTCTGAAGCATGAGATAAAAACAATCGAACTAATCGAGCTAATTTTCCAATATGTTCGCTCCCTTTTTCTTTTTGATTACTGTTTACAAAATATTGAACAGCATTGAGCGAATTGAAAATAAAATGTGGATTCATCATTGCTGAAAGTGCACTTTGACGAAGTTCAATGATTTTATTTTTTCTATCGATTATAATTTGCTGTTTTCTGATTTTATTTTTCTCCGAACCTTCGCTCATAACTTTATAAATTAGCCAGATTAAAAGCATAAACGGTAACAAAAACCACCATTTCAGAAAAAATGGATATTCGCGATACACAATAATGGTTTGATTTTCCCAATTCGAATTTATATCTTTTACTCGAACCCAAACCTTGTGCTCACCAAACGAAATAATCTCAAAATCAATCGTTTTATTTTCTAGGATTGTCCAATTAGATTCGTCGATTTTGTATTGTATTAATTGATTTTTTGCAGCATTAAAATTTTGAATTTTCAAACCTAATTCAATTGATTTTTGTTGCACTGGAATGGTAATTTTCTTGCCTATTTGTTTTGTTTTTTGAGTTTTAAAATCAGAATAGAAAAAAGTTATTTTTGGTTTTTCAGTTACTTGAGAAATCATTTCGTAATCGAGTTTTGCTAGTCCGACTTTAGTTGCTACAAAAAGTTCGTTTTCGAAAATCTCCACATTATAAATTTCGTTATTTGGCAAAAAATTATATTTGTTCAAAACCCGATTTCCGTTTTTTGAAATCATAAATAGTCCATTTCCAGCACACAAGAAAATATCATTCCCAATTTGTTTTATTTTGTGAATATTATCAATTTTTATTTTATTAATTTCTAAGATACTATCGGTTATTTTTTCGTTAAAAACTTTGTAAATAGAGTTGTTTGCTGCAACCCACATAGTATCGTTTACAAAAACAAAATCTTCAATATAACCTTTTATATTAAGTTTTAAACTACGTTTATTGTATATAAAATCATTATCGAAAGTTCGAATATTTATTTCTTTGCCATTGTTAAAATAATATTCATTTTTATAATTTACAATTTGTTTTATTTTTTCTTTATTTGGAATTTTTAAAGCAATTTCTTTTAATTCTGATTTAGCAATTTCAAAAATATTAATAGACGAATTTCCTGCAAAAACATAGTATTTGTTGCTTTGTTTTTTAATAATTTGCTTTCCCGAAACATTTAATAAATTGAGTTTATCGTTCCATTTTGGTTCTAATCTTAAAGGATTGTATAGAATTGGAACATTATCAAAATTTCCGATTCGAACCTCAACTTTCGATTTTTGTAGAAAATTTAAAACTTTGTTTTGGTATGAAAATAAATTAAATTTTGTAGATATAAATAACGATTTAGAATCTTTTGACAAAGCAAATCCATTGAAATAATTTTCCTCGTTTTCGAAATGAATAATTTCTAGTAATGGACTCGGAATACAAAAAAGTCCATTTTCATTAGTGGCAATCCATATTCGCCCTGTTAAATCACAATATAAAAAATTAGTATTTTCATTAGAATTTAGTCCAAGTGATTTGTTAATTGAATTCCAATTGTTATTTTTTAGTACAAAAATTCCTTTTCCCTGCAAGTTCAACCAACAATTTTGTTGGTGATCTAAAATAAAATCATATTTATAAATTGGATTTTCAGAAAGAGGTCTTGGCAATTTAACTTTATTGATAATTTTACCTTTAAAATCTACAAAAAAAAGATGATTTTCTTCTAATATACAAACATCATTTTTCCTGAAAATTACTTTATGGATAAATTTAATTTTGTTCGAAACAAAAATTTTATAGTTTTTATAAATCAAATTCTCATCGATAAATTTAATTTCTTGATTATCTTGAATCAATATTGGTGGAGCAATTCGATTTTGAATTTTGGAATTTTGAGATTTATAGTTTTGTAACGTTTTCGTATTGACTTCTAAAAAAGGATATCTTTTATTTTCGTAACGATTTTGCATCGTATAGAGAAATAAATTGCGTTTGAGAGATAAAATCTGATTATTATAATCTGTGAATATATTGGTGTTAATTATTTTATTGTTTTCGAATTTTTGAAGTTTTCCGTTGTAATTAATGAGCCAAATTGTGCCGTTTTCATCAGAACACACCCCAACAATATATGGGTTTATAAGTCCGTCTTTGATGTTGAAATTTGTGAAATTATTCCCGTCAAAAACGCTCAATCCATTGTCTGTTCCTAAAATAATATTTCCGTTTTTATTTTCGCAAATAGAATAAATAGAGTTACAAGGCAACCCATCGTCGGTGGTGAAATGAAATGTTTTATATTGTAATTGTGCCGAACAGATCGAGATATAAAAAGTAAAAAAGAAAACTAAAAATACTTTCATATCCGAAATTATTTTATCCAAACTTCGTTTAGATTTTTATAGTTTCTTCGGGAAATTGGCAATTGAGTCCCTTCGATTAATTCGAGAAAATAAGTTTCTTTAGAAAGAATTTTTTCTATAAATTTTAGGTTTACTATAAACGATTTGTGAATTCTGAAAAACCCAGTTTGCAATTCTTCTTCAAAATGTTTTAGCGTTTTTGAAATTGTAACTTTTCTGTTTTTAGTCAAATAAATAGTGGTTAGATTGTCAAAACCTTTCAAATATAGAATTTCCTCATAATCCACAATCGATTTTCCTCCTTCGTAGTTCAAAGTTAATTTGTTAGTCGATACTATATTTTTTTCGGGTTTTACAAATGCTATTACTTTTTCTATTGCGCTCCTCAATTCAGCTTTAAGGAGTGGTTTCAATATATAATCTAATGCTCCAACTCGAAGTGCTTGTATAGCAAATTCTTCGTGTGCTGTTACAAAAATGACTTGAAAATTTCGAACAGGAAAGTATTCTAGCAAATCAAAACCGTTTTCAATTGGCATTGAAATATCTAAAAAAAGCAAATCAATAGAACTGTTTTCTATAAAAAGTTTTGCTTCTAGAACCGATTGAAAACTTCCCAGAATTTCTATTTCGAGGAAATTTTCATTCAATATTATTTCTAAATTTTTGAGATTTAAGATTTCATCATCGACAAGTATTGTTTTTATCATAGTCAATAATAAAACTATATTTTATAATTCCAACGCTTTCAAAGCATTACCACCCATCAACAATTCTAAAGGGTTTTCTAACGCTTCTTTTACTGCAACCAAAAATCCAACAGATTCACGACCGTCGATAATTCTGTGATCATAAGAAAGTGCTACATACATCATTGGGTGAATTTCCACTTGACCATTTACCGCAATTGGACGCTCAATAATATTGTGCATTCCAAGAATTCCAGATTGTGGAGGATTGATAATTGGCGTAGATAACATACTTCCGAAAACCCCACCATTTGTGATTGTGAAAGTTCCGCCAGTCATATCATCAACAGTAATTTGTCCGTCACGAGCACGAATTGCTAGACGTTTTATTTCTGCTTCTACACCTCTAAAAGTCAATAATTCTGAATTACGAACAACAGGAACCATCAAACCTTTTGGTCCAGAAACTGCTATCGAAATATCTGCAAAATCGTAAGCTACTTTATAATCGCCATCCATCATCGAATTAACGTCTGGAAACAATTGCAAAGCACGAGTTACGGCTTTGGTAAAGAAAGACATATAACCCAAACCAATGCCGTTATGTTTGGCTTTGAATGCATCTTTATATTGATTTCTGATGTTGTTTATTGGCGTCATATTTACTTCGTTGAACGTAGTTAACATAGCAGTTTCGTTTTTAGCAGCAACTAAACGTTCAGCTACTTTACGACGCAACATAGACAGTTTTGTACGTTCCGAACCACGAGAACCACCAGTTGGTGTTCCCATAGATGGTACTGCGTTTACAGCATCTTCGGTAGTAATTCTTCCTGCTTTTCCTGTTCCAACAACGTCAGAAGGTTGTATGTTTTTTTCGTCTAATATTTTTCTAGCCGCTGGTGAAGGCGTTTGTGCAGCATAAGTTTTCTCAACTACTGGAGTTACTTTCGGAGATTGCTTCACCTGTTCGCTAACGCTCGAGTCAACTTTTACTTCCGCTTTTGGTGCTTCAGCAACGGGTTTTGCTTCAGCAACTGGCGCTGAACCAGATGGTTTTGCGGCAGATGTATCTATTAAACACACAACTGCTCCAACTGCAACCGCGTCACCTTCTTCTGCTTTTAGCGTAATAATTCCGCTGGCTTCTGCTGGCAATTCTAGCGTTGCTTTGTCTGAATCGACTTCGGCAATGGCTTGGTCTTTTTCTACATAATCGCCATCTTTTACTAACCAACTTGCGATTTCAACTTCTTTGATTGATTCCCCTGGTGATGGGACTTTCATTTCTAAAATCATTGTATATTTATTTTAAATGATGAATTTTATATTTTAAATTATAATTCTAATAAATTTTCTATCGAAATATCTTCGTCAATTTCGTCCCAATGAACGCCTTCTCCATTACCAATCAATCGCCATTTGTTTAATTGTTCAACGGTTGCTTTTCGTAATCTCGGAAACCATTCTAAAGGAATTGACAATTCGCGACCATCTTCTAAAAACACGATCATTTTTGAATTTGAAAAAGCAATATTACTTGCGTTTTTAGATTTACTAATTACTGAAAAACTCATCCCATTTTTGTATTAAAAGTTCTTGATTTTCTTCAACTAATTACGAATTTGTTTCAATTCTGATGCGTTAAATCTTGACGATTTTATTAATTCTACAAATTCTAAATTGAATTTTGCAGTTTTCTCTGCTTTTTCAACATGAATATGTTCTGGTAAATGCTCATTACTATAGAAGAAAAATCTAAATCCGTCTCTGTTAATTACAGTCGGCATTATCTAAACAAATCCTTATCAAAAACCATTCTCAAAGCATCAGCATGACGGCGTTTGGCTCTTGTGTAACTTCCTGCGGCTGGTGCTGCGTAGGCTTTTAGTGATGCCAATCTCCATTTTATAAAATCGAAATTCATTAACATAAAACTATAGGCTCCCATATTTTTTGGCTCTTCTTGTGCCCAAACATAATCATCTGCGTTTGGATAAGTAGCAACAATTGCTTTTAATTGTTCGACTGGCAATGGGAACATTTGCTCAATTCTAACAACTGCAACATCTTTTCGTCCGTTGATTTCTCTTTCGGCAGTAATATCGTAATAGAATTTTCCGGTACAGAAAACTAATGTTTTAACCTCGGCTTTATTTACCGAAATATCATCGATGGTTTCTTGAAATTGTCCGTTTGCTAATTCGTCTTGTGTCGAAACGCATCTTGGATCGCGAAGCAAACTTTTTGGAGTGAAAACCACTAATGGCTTGCGGTATTTCGTAAGCATTTGTCTTCTCAATAAGTGAAAGAAATTGGCTGGCGTCGTACAATCTGCAACGACCATATTATGTCTAGCACACAGTTGTAAGTAACGTTCCATTCTTCCAGATGAATGCTCGGCTCCTTGTCCTTCGTAACCGTGAGGCAACAATAAAACGATTCCGTTCTGGTTGTTCCATTTGTCTTCGCCACACGAAATATATTGGTCAATCATAATTTGTGCACCGTTTGAGAAATCACCAAATTGTGCTTCCCAAATCGTTAAAGCATTTGGATTGGCTAATGCATACCCATAATCAAATCCTAGAACTCCATATTCTGAAAGCAATGAATTGAAAATATTAAAATTTCCTTTCTTGCCTTTTATATCGTTTAATAAAATTACTTCTTCTTCGGAATCTTCTACTTTTACAACAGCGTGACGGTGCGAAAATGTTCCACGTTCGACATCTTGTCCAGAAATTCTAACATCGTAACCTTCGGTTAGAAGCGAACCGTATGCCAAGGTTTCGGCAGTTCCCCAATCGATGGTGTTGTTGTCGTACATTGTTTTGCGATCATTGACAATTTTAGAAATTTTATTGATGAATTTCTTTTCTGGCGGCAAAGTCGATACGGTTTCTATAATGGAATTTAATGTATTTTTATCAAATTTAGTATCGACTTTTTGAATCATTACATCATCAGAAACTTGATTAAATCCAACCCATTCGTTTTGCATAAATGGTGTTATAATCGTTAATGATTTCTTACGAGAAGCCTCTAAATTATCATCTAAATCGTCTTTGTATAATGTTTCTAATTCTTTTACAAAATTGCCATCGATAATATTTTGAGCCAATAATTTTTCGGCATAAATATCACGAGGATTCTGATGTTTTGCAATTATTTTGTACAGTAATGGTTGCGTAAAACGCGGTTCGTCGCCTTCGTTATGACCGTATTTTCTATATCCTAATAAATCGATAAAAACGTCACGACCAAATTGCATTCTGAAATCCAAAGCAAATAACATGGCATGAACTACGGCTTCTGCATCATCAGCATTGACGTGTAAAACTGGTGACAACGTTACCTTGGCAACATCAGTGCAATAAGTAGATGAACGTGCATCGAGATAATTGGTTGTAAAACCAACTTGATTGTTAATGACAATATGAATGGTTCCGCCCGTTTTGTAACCATCGAGTTGCGCCATTTGTATTATTTCGTACAATATTCCTTGTCCTGCAATAGCAGCATCGCCATGAACGGCAATTGGCAAAACTTTCGAGAAATCGTTTGGAAAATATTTGTCTTGTTTGGCTCTTGTAATTCCTTCGATAACTGCACCAACAGTTTCAAGATGCGAAGGATTTGGTGCTAAATTGATGTTTATGTTTTTGCCCGATCGTGTTTTCCTGTCGGATGTTAAACCCAAATGGTATTTTACATCACCATCAAAATATTCTTTGTCGTAATCTTTTCCGTCAAATTCCGAGAAAATATCTTGAGTCGATTTCCTGAAAATATTTGCTAAAACATTTAATCGTCCACGATGTGCCATTCCCATCACGAATTGTTCCACTCCTTTATCGGCAGCGGCTTCGATAAGTGCATCTAGTCCTGCAATTATGGTTTCGCCTCCTTCTAACGAAAATCGTTTTTGACCTACATATTTAGTATGCAAGAAGTTTTCGAAAGAAACGGCTTCGTTGAGTTTCTCAAGGATAATTTTCTTTTGGTGAATGTCAAAATTAGGCTGATTGTCGTTGATGTTTAATTTGTTTTGAATCCATTGAATTACTTCTGGATTTCGCATGTACATGTATTCAATACCAATATGTTGGCAATACACATTTTTGAGATGTGCCACAATTTCTTGTAAAGTCGATGGTTGATGACCAAGAATTTTTGCAGCATCGAAAACGGTATTCAAATCGGCATTTGTTAAACCAAAATCTGATAATTCTAAAGTTGGTGTATAATGTCTTCGTTCCCTAACTGGATTGGTTTGGGTAAACAAATGTCCGCGAGTTCTGTAACCATCTATTAGTTTCAAAACATTGAATTCCTTAAGAATTTTGTCCGAAACTTGACCGTTATCAACATTCGCCGTAGCGATATTCGACATCTGATTTACCGCGTTTTCTTCGTTGTAAGTGGTCATTCCAAAATCGAAACCCTGAAAAAAACTTCTCCAAGAAGGCTCTACGCTATCTGGATTTTCTAAATATTGGTCGTATAATTGAGCGAAAAACTCTGAATGTGCTGCGTTTAGGAACGAAAATCTATCCATATTATTAATTAAATGAATATTAAATTAAATTTGTAGCAAAAGTAAAACATTTACAACAAATACATAAGATTTTTTATACTTTTATAATTTGAAATTAAACATTTTAATTATGAAACAACAAAACTTACAAATTATAACTTTTTGCGCTTTATTTATTGGATATTTTAATAGTTATTCACAAGATTCAACAACTGTTCAAAACCCTAATACTACTAGAAGTGAGTTTTGGGAAAAAGTACATTTTGGCGGAGGATTTGGACTTAGTTTTGGAAATTCAACAAACATAACTCTTGCTCCAAGTGCTATTTATGATGCGAATAAATATTTTTCTTTTGGTGCTGGAATTCAAGGAAGTTATGTTTCGTATCAAAATTATTATAAATCGTATCTATACGGAGGAAGTTTAATTGGATTAATAAATCCGATTGAGCAAATTCAACTTTCGGTCGATTTGGAGCAATTGAGAGTCAATAATACAATCGATAATTTTCCCAATACAATTAATAAAAACTTTTGGAACACGGCACTTTTTTTTGGAATTGGTTATCGATCGAATAATTTTACTATTGGAATACGTTATAATGTTTTATACAAAGACAATGATTTTGTATATGGTCAGGCTTTAATGCCTTTTGTTCGAGTTTATTTTTAACTTTGCATCATGAAAAATATATTTTTAGCATTTAGTTTTTTAGTTTTCAATTTCGGATTTTCTCAAAAAAATCAAACCACTTCTACATTACAATCTGGGCCAATGGTTGGTTATTGCGAAATGAAAGAAGCCATGATTTGGTTACAAACCACCAAAAGCGCATCAGTCAAAATTGAATATTTTGCGATCGATAAACCATCAGAAGTTTTTGTTTCCGATAATTATACGACTACCAAAGAGGTTGGTTTTACTTACCATATTATTTTAGACAAATTACAGCAAGGCAAAAAATACAAGTACAACGTTTTTATAGACAATAAAAAAGTTATTTTGCCTTATGAAACTTCATTTTCATCTAAAAAATTATGGCAATGGCGCGAAGATGCACCGGATTTTACTGTTGCTTTTGGGAGTTGTAATTATGTGAACGAACCCGAAGTAGATCGACCAGGAAAAGGGTACGGTAGCGAACACGAGATTTTTGGTGCAATTGCCAGTAAAAATCCAGATATTATGGTTTGGGGTGGCGATAATATGTATTTACGCGAAGTAGATTTTGATTCTAAAACCGGAATTTATTACCGAAGCACGCATACTCGTGCTATAAAAGAAATTCAGCCTTTGTTGGCAAAAACTCAAAACCAAGCCATTTGGGACGATCACGATTTTGGGAACAACGATTCCGATCGTAGTTTTTATAACAAATATGTAACTCAAAAAGCATTCAAGGATTTTTGGGCAAACAAAATGTACGGATCCGATGCGAGCCAAAACGAAGGCACTTATTCGACTTTCAATTGGGGCGATGCACAGTTTTTTATGCTCGATGACAGGTTTTTTCGTTCGCCAAATGATCGGATTTCTGGCGATCATACGATGCTTGGAACTACTCAATTTGAATGGTTGATTGATGCTTTATCCGCATCGAACGCAAGTTTTAAGATTATTGTTATTGGCGGACAAGTCCTGAATTCTGTTCCAAGTACCGAAAATTACGGGCATTATCCAGAGGAAAAAGCAAAACTTTTAAAAGAAATTCTGGACAATAAAATAAAAGGAGTTTTGTTCCTAACTGGTGACCGTCATTATGCTGAATTGGCAAAATTAGATCGAGAAAATACGTATCCTTTATATGATTGGACGGTTTCGCCATTTACATCGGGCGTTGCAAAAGAAAAAGAAATGAATCCGCTAAAGGTTGAAGGAAGTTCGTTTTTTACGCATAATTT
>JAYUFL010000177.1:0-3622 GCA_043738745.1 Bacteroidota bacterium | reverse complement strand
CCACTGATTTTCGTTCTGCAAACAGAAGAACACGTATCGTTATTCTTCCAAAAATTGATGAATTTTATGATATGATCGAAAAAGAAATGAAAAAGCCTGCTAAACAATAAGTTTGATCATAAAATTTTATTTAATCCTGTAAAATATGAATATTTTACAGGATTTTTTATTTCTGATATTTCTTGTTTTTCAATAATTCCGAAGCAGTTTGATAATATGATATGGTTTCGTTTTCTAAATCTTTTCTGGGTTTCACTAATGATTTTTCATCATAAAAAATTTGAAAATCGGTACCTAAATTTCCATTTGTAACTTGTGTTAATTCAAATTGTTCTACTTTTTGCTTTGGCGAAATAATAGTCAAAATATTATCTTTTATTAATCCTAGATTCTGATAAGTAGCAATCAAAGCACGAGGTTTGTAATCGGATTTAAGCACATCTTGACCAAAAAATTTAGATTGATAATTGAAATTTAATAATCCAAAAAGCGTAGGCATAATATCGATTTGTGACATCATTTTTTTACAAATTTCAAATTGTTTTGTTGGGTCAAAAATCATTCCTGGAATTCGGTATTTGTCAATTGGAAGTTCTGTTTTTCCTGAACTCGAAGCACAATGATCAGCAAGAATTACAAAAATAGTATTGTTGTACCAAGATTGTTTTTTTGCCATTTCGAAGAATTTTTTCATGGCATAATCCGTATATTTTACGCCGCCATCTCGTGATTTTGCATCGCCAGAAATATCGATTTTACCATTCGGAAAAGTAAATGGTCTGTGGTTACTCACCGACATGATATGATTGAAAAAAGGTTTGTTTTCTTTGAATTCTAAATTCATGGTTGAAACCGCTTTTTTGTATAAATCTTCGTCGCAAACTCCCCAAACATTAGCAAAAGAGATTTCATTTGGTTTAAAGGTTTTTTTGTCCACAATTCCGTAACCATTTCCTGAAAAGAAATCCTCCATATTGTCAAAATAGGCATCACCGCCATAAATATATTTTACGTTGTAGCCTTTTTTTGCAAAAACACTTCCAGTCGAAAACTTGTTTTTGTTGTCTTTACGTTTGACAACACTTTCGCCAGCAGTTGGAGGCAAACATAATGTAACTGATTCTAAACCACGAACGGTGCGGTTTCCCACAGCATATAAGTTAGAAAAAAACAAACTTTTGGTCGCTAAACTATCTAGAAATGGTGTGATGTTTTGATTGTTACCATAAGTTTTTAAAAATTCGGCACTATAACTTTCGATTGTAATGAGTACTACATTTTTACGATTTTCGGGCAAATCACTTGTTATAGTTCGTTGTGTTGTTTCGTTTGAAATTTCTGAAATTTGATTTTTTAATATTGCAAAACTTTCAGTTGAAGGCAACGTTTTATAGAATTTGAAATAATCTAATTCACTGTTCCTAAATGCTAAGTAGAATTTGTACAATCCGTTTGCTTGCAATTCGTTAGTAAAAATGTTTTGAGAATTTTGTTGATTTGATAAAAATGGAATTATTACAATTGAAATACCAAATAATAAAAAATAAACTATAGAAATTTTTATTTTCTCCAGAAAAGTTGGAATTTCTTCGATATAGTTTTTGGATTTTTTGACAATAAAAAAGGTAATCAATCCAGCGATAGAAAGTAATCCCAAAAAAATTGGAATTACAGGATAAGATTGCATGATATTCCCGATAACTTCATTGGTATAAACTAAATAATCAACAGCTATAAAATTATATCGAACTCCAAATTCATTCCAAAAAAAATACTCACTAATGACATTTTGCAATATAATTACGACAAACAAAAATATAACAAAACTAAAGAGCCAAAATCTAATTTTAGTTCTAAATTTTGGTAGAAAAAATAATAATCCAAATAAAAATGTTTTTATAAATACAAAACTAATACCAATTTCGGGTGCAGAACCACCATATTCATTCAGAATTGTATTTCCAAAATAAACATAAACAAGTAAAGCAACTAACAGTCCAAAAATGATATATCCAACTGGTTTTGAATATTTTGAATTTGATATAAAAATCAGATACAACCACAAAAATGAACTTGCAACTACAAACACAAAAAAGTCTGAAAACAAACCTAAAGTAAAAATTTTCAGTATTTCTATTATTCCAAAACTTGCTTGAGTAATCGGATGGAAAAGCAAAATAATTCGAAGTACAAAACTCAAAATTAAATAGAAAATTGCTAGATTATAAAAAGGAGAAAACTTTTTTAATAAAATCATATTGTTGTTTTAGATTATTCTGAAACCTTAATTTCAAACATTTTATCCCAGTTTTTGCCTGTAACAAAAATAGTTTTTGTTTTTGGATTATAGGCTATTCCATTTAGAACATTATCAACAGGAATCTTATATTTTGCTCTTAAATCTGCAAAATTTATAATGTTTTCTATTGCACCATTTGTCGGATTTATGATTACAACAGCATCTTTTTGCCAAATATTGCTATACAATTTTCCGTTAATCCATTCCAATTCATTCAATTTAATTACTTTCGATCCACCCGAATAAACCTTTATTTTGTCAATTAATTTTTGATTTTCAGGATTCATTCTCCAAATACATTCCGTACCATCGTTATGATATATATTTGTTCCGTCATTTGTCATTCCCCAGCCTTCAATTTTTTGATCATATTGAAATGTTTTTTCGAGTTTAAATGTCTTCACATTATATACAAAACCAGTATTTTCTTGCCAAGTCAATTGATATATTTTATCGTTTAAAATCGTAATTCCTTCGCCGAAATATTTATCATCTAGTTTTATAAATTTCAATATTTTACCAGTTTTGTAATCTGTTTTTAGCAATTTCGACTCATTATATTGTCCTGCACTTTCATACAAAGTATCGTTGTAGAATTCTAATCCTTCTGTAAAAGTGGTTTTGTCATGTGGAAAAATATTGAGAACTGTATATTTTAATAATTTTGGTTCTACATCAGAAATAATTTCGATTTTTGAACTAATTTCTTGATTTTCTCCTTCAAAATAAACGATTGCTTTGAGGCTTTGATCACCAAATTTTTCTTCTTTTAATGAAATCGAAAATGGTTCTATTTCTTTTTTTGAACCAATATTTTTGTCGTTCATGTAATAAACGATACTATCAATTTTTTTATTTTCTGGATTTTTTAGACCAAATAAAACACTTTCTTTAGTTGTATATTGTTCTTTAAATTTCGATTTATCAATAGAAAAATAACTTTCTGAATCTTTTTTTGAGTTCCAACAACTAACGATTATATTACTTAAAATAATGATTAATAATGATTTATGGATTTTCATTTTTATAAAATTTAAGTTCACAATATACAATAAATTTTAAATTTAAAAACTACTTGCAAAAACATAAAAAACAATGTACTTTTGCATCGGCAAGTCCTACACGACCAGCTCCTGCAGACTCCCCCAGGATGGGAACATAGCAAGGGTAAGCGGTTGAGCGGTGCGATGTAGGTCGCTTGCCATTTTTTGATCTTCCAAATTGGGAGATTTTTTTTTGAAATTAAGTTTCGTTTCGTAATATAAAAATCCTTTCGAAGTAGTTTCAAAAAAACAAAATCATTTGCTTAACTTAGCAGAATGA
>JAYUFL010000176.1:0-26567 GCA_043738745.1 Bacteroidota bacterium | reverse complement strand
AAAATGATGTTGCTCCAACATGACCAATGGTTCCTGCTTTCTTTTTTGTTCCGTCGGAAAATCTACAATTGGCTCCAATGGCTTGTGCATTATCCTCGATTACAAACAAATTATGTTCGTTTGCAATTCGCATTATGGCTTCCATATTTGCGGCACGACCAAACAAATGAACTGGAATTATTGCTTTGGTTTTTGGAGTTATGGCTCGTTTTAAGGCTTCGATATCAATATTCATATTCACAATATCAACATCGACCAAAACTGGAGTTAGTTGCAAAAGGGCAATAGTTTCGACAGTTGCAGCAAACGTAAAATCGGCGGTAATCACTTCGTCTCCGGGCTTAAGACCCAATCCCATCATGGCGATTTGCAAAGCATCGGTTCCGTTTGCACAAGGAATTACGTGTTTTACATCGAGATAAGTTTCTAGATTTTTTTGAAATTTCTGAACTTCAGGACCATTTATGTAGGCTGTTGTATCTAATACTTCCTGAATTGATGCGTTTACAACATCTTTTATTTTTTCGTATTGACTTTTGAGGTCAACCATTTGAATTTTTCTCATTTTTTGTAATTATGAACAACAAAAATAAGAATTTTAGTCTTACTCCTATTATATAATGTAAAGAAAATGTATTTTTGAAATCAAATATTATTTAATGCTTTTTCTATATAATTTATTTGTTCTAATTGCTGGTTTTTTATTAAAAATCGCGGCACTTTTCATTCCAAAAATCAAACTTTTTGTCGATGGTCGGAAATCGGTTTTCGAAACTTTATCGAATAAAATCAATCCTGATGATAAAACCATTTGGTTTCACGCTGCGTCTTTAGGCGAATATGAGCAAGGCTTGCCAGTTATCGAAAAAATAAAAATCAAATATCCTGATCATAAAATTGTTCTTACTTTTTTCTCGCCATCGGGATTTGAAGTTCGGAAAAACAATCCAGTTGCCGATGTTACGGTCTATTTGCCACTAGATTCAAAGTTAAATGCTAAAAAATTTCTAGAAATGGTGCATCCAGAAATGGTTTTCTTCATTAAATATGAATATTGGCCAAATTACTTGAATGAACTCAAAAAACTTCAAATAAAAACCTATCTCATTTCAGGCATTTTTCGAGAAAAACAAGCCTTTTTTAAATGGTACGGAGGATTTTATAGAAATGCGCTAAAATCGTTCGAATATTTTTTTGTGCAAAACGAAACTTCGAAATTATTGTTGCAATCCATTGGTTTTAATAATGTGAAAATCTCTGGCGATACCCGATTCGATAGAGTTGTTTCAATTTTAGAACGTGATAATTCTTTAGATTTTATCGATTCCTTTACTTCGTTCGGAAAGACAAAAAGGACCACAATTGTCATTGGAAGTTCGTGGCCAAAAGACGAAAGTTTGATTGTAAATTATATCAATCAATCTCAAAATATAAAATTTATTATTGCTCCACATAACATAAAACAAGAACAAATTCAAGAATTGAAAAATTCGATTTCGAAAAAAGTTGTTTTATTTTCTGAAAAAGAGAATAAAAACCTGTCAGATTTTGATGTTTTTATTATTGATACTATTGGAATATTAACCAAAATATATTCGTATGCCGATATTGCTTACGTTGGCGGCGGGTTTGGGAATCCAGGCGTTCACAACATTTTAGAACCTGCCACATTTGGGCTTCCGATTGTTATTGGAAGTAATTTTTCGCATTTTGCCGAGGCAATTGCACTTGTTCATCAGGAAGGTTGCGTATCGATTTCGAATCAAAAAGAACTCAACGAAGCCTTCGATAATTTGATTGCTAACCAAGATATTAGATTAGAAAAAGGTCATATTTGTTCTACTTTCGTGCAAATGAATAAAGGCGCAACGGATGTGATTTTGAAATCTATTTCGAAGTAAAAAAAAATGAAAACCAAAATCTGTGAAATTTGTAAATTAGACGAAAGCACGCTTTTTAGGATTCAAATTCAGAAAGGGAAGTTGTGGATTTTTGTTTGCAAATCGTGCTGCGAAAAATCTCAAAAATTAGCATTTTACAAATATGGCGGAACCTGGAAAGGCAATCGACACTAAAATATTTCTAAAAACAATAAAATTAAACTTTTGATTTCATTTAAACCATTACAAACTTCAGAAATTGAAATTGCCATAAAAATGATGCAAGATTTTTATGCTATTGATAATTATCCGATTGATATTGAGGTTACTGAAAAATTGTTTCATGAATTTATTAAAAATGAAAATTTAGGAAAAGCATACTTAATTTGTCGTTCTGAAGAAGGAAGAATCTCCGAAATTATTGGTTATGTAATTCTAACTTTTGTTTTTAGTTTTGAATACAAAGGTCGGATGGCTTTTCTGGACGAATTATACATTACTCAAACCGCTTGCGGAAAAGGAATTGGGAAACAAACTATTGATTTTATAAAAGTAGAAGCCGAAAAAGCAAAAGTTAAAATGATGTATCTCGAAATCGAAAACCATAACAAAAATGCACAAAAATTGTATCTTGCAAACGATTTTGTATTTCATAATCGAAAAATAATGAAGCTCAAATTCTGATTAAAAAAATAAAGCATTTAGATAAATCAATAGTTAAAAATTAACTTTATTTGCAATTGTTTTTTATTTACTAAATTTGCCGAAATCGAAAAATAAGTGGGAAGCAAAAATAAATTAAAAAGATTTGGTGAAAACGAAACATTTGGTAACGTTTTTCAACCATCTAGAGAAGATATAGTTTCGGGCGACTTCGAAATGCGAGGTAATTGGGACGAGAAATTTTTCAAGAATTCGAACCCAATTGTTTTAGAATTAGGTTGTGGAAAAGGCGAATATTCTGTTGGTTTGGCTGCTAAATTTCCAAATAAAAACTTTATAGGAATCGATTTGAAAGGAGCAAGATTTTGGCGTGGAGCTAAGACTGCGGTAGAAACTGGTTTGGCAAATGTGGGTTTTGTTAGAATGCAAATTGAGTTAATTGACAAAGTCTTTGCCGAAAACGAAGTTGATGAAATTTGGATTACTTTTCCAGATCCGCAAATAAAATACAAACGAACCAAACACAGAATGACTAATTCGGAATTTTTGCAGTTGTATAAAAAAATCTTGAAACCAGACGGAATTATTAACCTGAAAACCGATTCAGAATTTATGCACGGTTACACACTTGGGTTGTTGCATGGCGAAGGTCACGAGGTTTTGTATGCCAATCATAATGTGTATATAAATGAAGGTTCGCCCGAAGAAGTTACCGAAATTCAGACATTTTATGAAAATCAGTATTTAACTGTGAATAAAGCAATTACGTTTATTAGGTTTAAGATAAAATAGTTTTCAGTTTCCAATCTTACAATTTACAAATTTTGAATACAATTATACCATTATTTCTTGGGATTTTAGTTTCCTCAATAGGGATTCTTCCTCCTGGATTAATAAATTTAACGGCAGCAAAAATTAGCATCAAAGACAGTAAGAATAGTGCTTTTATGTTTGTTTTTGGCGCATTGATTGTAATATTTTTCCAGACATTGGTTGCGTTAATTTTTGCACGATACATTAATGAACATCCGGAAATTGCTCTTTTAATTCGAGAAATTGGTTTTGTGATTTTTAGTTTGTTGTCAATTTATTTTTTTTGGATTGTCAAGAAACCAACAAACAATATTCAGAAAAACATCAAAATTAAAAGTAAAAAAAGTCGCTTTTTTTTAGGGATTTTTATCTCGGGTATTAATTTTTTTCCGATTCCGTATTATGTTTTTCTAAGTGTCAGCTTGGCTTCGCTTGGGTATTTTAGTTTTAACAAAATTTCAATTTATATGTTTGCTTTGGGTGTTGTTTTGGGTTCGTTTCTGGTTTTTTATGGATATATTATTTTTTTCAAAAACTTGGAAACCAAGAATTCGTTTATGTCTAAAAACATGAATTCAATTATTGGCTCAATAACTGGTTTTGTGGCTTTTATGAGTTTTATTTTTATTCTCAGAAAATATATTAATATTTAGAAATGGAGTCTAATTTTTTCGAGCGAGTTTATGCGATTGCTAAGCAAATTCCTTATGGAAAAGTAACCTCGTATGGTGCAATTGCCAAAGCACTAGGTAGCGGTCGGTCTGCTAGAATGGTAGGTTGGGCAATGAACGCAAGTCATAATTTAGAGGAAGTTCCCGCTCATAGAGTTGTCAATCGAAAGGGTTTATTAACCGGAAAAATGCATTTTATTGGGACAAACTTAATGCAACAATTACTCGAATCAGAAGGAATTATTGTAATTGATAATCAGATTCAAGATTTAGAAAAAGTTTTTTGGGAGCCTGAAGTTTGCTTGTAATAATTTTGTTTTAACTTTCACAATAACTATTTAACCGTAACTGGAATTTTATAAAAAACACCTTCTTTAAAATTTATTTTATCTTGAATAATCAATAATGGATCAGTATTTGTAGCATTAAATTTAAAAGTTCCAGTTACCATACCCCTCGAATAATCTGTAATTATAATTTCGCCATCACCGGTAGTACCTGTATTATAATTATTGTTTTGTCCAGCATTTTTAGTGTCGAAAATGGCATATACAGAGTTGCTTAAACCAAATTCAAAAGTTTGATTGGCAATTGATGTTGTGTGCATGATAATTGTTTCTAATCCTTGATTTGCCTGAATTGTTAAACCCAAAGAAGTTTTAATTGCACTATAATTTTGAGCCCTCCAAAATTCTCCTTGACGTTGTCCTTGCAGAGATGGATTATTAAATTTAACTTCTGTCTGACAAGACAAAAGAACTAAATTCAAAATTACAAATTGTAACGTTTTTTTCATTAGTATGGATTTTAAACAAAAATAGGTTTTTATTACAAATAAAAAAAATGATATTCTTTATGGATTAATTCTCGCTAAACGAATTTAAAGTTGATAATTACCAATCAAATTTTATATAATTTATCAGATAATCGAATTCTAAAAGGTAATTTTAATGTTAAAATATCTCCAATGATTGCTTTTTGAGCCAATAAATCATTTACATACATTTCGGTTAAAACCAATTCTTGATTGCCAGTAGTTGAACCTTTTATAAGTATTTTTTCTCCAATACAAACTTCATTATCATCTATTTCGAATTGACCAATGCCTAATTTTGTATAAAAATGAGTTGCTTTTCCGATATATATTTTCTTGGTTTTAACAACTTTTTTTGTTTCAATTTTTATGTTATTTGCAATAGTAATCGAGTTTTTTTTATCTGATTTTCTAAATAATAAAACATCTGATTTTCCTTTTTTGAAAATTTTATTACCATTTTTAATTCCTTTTCTGATGGTTTTTTGTTCGTCTTCTGGAAGATTAATTACATCTATACAATCTTGTGAACAGCAATCTTGCATAGCATTGGCACAATTTTCGCATTGAATAAAAAGCAAATGACAACCCTCGTTGATACAATTGGTATGAACATCGCATGGGTTTCCGCATTGATGACAATTGGACACAACATCATCTGTAATTCGTTCGCCCAATCGGTGATCGAAAACAAAATTTTTGCCAATAAATTTACTTTCTAAACCTTCGGCTTTGACTTGGCGTGTATATTCTATAATGCCGCCTTCGAGTTGATAAACATTCTCGAAACCTTTGTGTTTGAAATAAGCACTTGCTTTTTCGCATCGAATACCACCTGTGCAATACATAAGCAGTTTTTTGTCTTGTTTGTGCGCTTCAAGTTGTTGTTCTATAATAGGTAAACTTTCTCGAAAAGTATCGACATCGGGTTTTATTGCGTTTGTAAAATGACCAATTTCTGATTCGTAATGGTTGCGCATATCGACCACTATCGTATCTGGATCTTCGAGTAAATCGTTGAATTCTTTGGCTTTGAGATGTATTCCGATATTCGATGCATCGAACGTTTCGTCGGTTAAACCATCGGCAACTATTTTGTCACGAACTTTGATTGTGAGTTTTAAAAAAGAAAAATCGTCTTGTTCGACAGCAATATTCATTCGAAGATTTTGCATGAAATCGTAAACTTCGACAGTGTTTTTGAAATCGTAAAAACAATCGGCTGGCAACGAAAGTTGTGCATTAATGCCTTCGTTAGCCACATAAATACGCCCAAGAACTTCGAGTTTGTTCCAAGCCAAAAATAATTCGTTTCGAAATTGTGTTGGGTTTTTTATTTGCGCATAAGCATAAAAAGACAAGGTAAGTCTTTGTTTTCCAGCTTCGTCAATAAGAATTGAACGTTCGTCTGCGCTTAAAGTGTTGTACAGTTGCATGCTATAAACAGGTTTAAGTTTGGATTTTTTTACAAAAATAATTTAATTAATAACAAAATATAAAAAAAAGACACAAAATCCACTATTTATATTTGTGAACTTTGTGTGTTTTTTAATTTTTTAAATTTTTTACTTATCTAGCAATACTCATTAAAAGCATCTTTCAAGTTATCAGCAATCAATTCTGCAGGGCGACCTTCAATATGATGACGCTCTAACATATGAACCAATTCACCGTTTTTAAACAAGGCAATACTTGGCGACGACGGAGGAAAAGGAAACATAAATCCTCTTGCAGCCGTAACCGCATCGGCATCTACACCAGCAAAAACCGTAACCAAATGATCTGGTTTTTTAGCATTATCTAAACTCATTTTCGCACCTGGACGTGCATTTCGTGCCGCACAACCACAAACCGAATTAACGATTACAAGTGTTGTTCCGTCTGCTTTCATTGCGTTTTCTACAGCATCTGTAGTATGTAATTCTTGAAAACCAACTTCAGAAAGTTCTGCTCGCATTGGTTTTACCATTTCTTCTGGATACATAATTTTTTATATTAGATCTATGATTCTCGATATTCGAATTGCAAAGTTACGAAGTTTCAAAGCAAGATTTTAATTTGAGTAATAAAGTTTTGTTATAGTTTGATAATTTTTATCTAAAAACAACTCTAAAAAAGGCTTTCATAAACGGAATTTTAGGACATTTTAGCATTACTTGCAAATCCTCGATAAAACTAGTTTCTTCGTTTAGGAATTTAAAAATCAATTCCGGATTACCATTCATTAATAAGGACGAAAAAATTTGCGAACCCAACTCGTTTTGCTTGTCCAGAACATCCAGAAAAATCAAATCATAGAACCAGAATTTTGTCATTTTATGAAATTTCGTAAAATCAGAATCGGTTTCAAGAAACGTAATAAGTTTATCGGTTTTTTTATTAGTATGATAAAAAGTAAAACCTGTACTTGCTTTAGTCCAGCCGCCACCAGTTCCAATATTCAGAATATTTTTGGTGTTATTTTCCCAGAATTTATAACTCGTCATAGGAATACTTCCGCCTTCTTTCTCGATGATTTCGTAGTTTTTTATGCCAAGTTTTTGAGCGTAGTTCTTTATTTCGATTTCGTATTCTTCAAGTTTCAAATGCTTATACGAAAATAATGTGGGTTCCAGTAAAGCCTCCGTTTTTGATGTTGGCAAAATATACATAAACTTGGTATTTCCGTTTTGCTGCAACGAAAAATCCATAAAAGTCGCTATTTTTGGATTAAAAACTTCTTGCTCCGATTTTATAAACCAACCCACAAAATGCTGCTGCAAAACCGCATATTTGGGTTGATTTTCAGTTTGTACTTTATTGTATATCGAATTAAAAAGTTTGTCACAACTGTAACTTTCGCTTTCGCAAATAACTTTTACCCCATTCGATTTATCTTCAAAATTTATTATTTTATCATTTACAAAAGTGATGTTTTCTTGTTTTGCAATTAAATCAAAAACCAAATTATAAAAATCCAAACCTCGAATCATATTGTATTCATAAGGTTTTAAATCTAAAACACGACTCGAATTTTCATTTGCGAAAAGAGCACTTTTCCATTTTTTAGAAACAATTTGTTCCCAATCATGATTTGGTTTTTCCCAAAAACACCAAGTTCGATCGTTGGTTTTTTTTAGATTTTCGTCAATTAAAAAAATGGTTTTATCCTTAAATTTATCTGATAAAATCATTTTATAAACCGTCATCAAAGCCGATAATCCCGAACCTGCAAAAATATAATTGTAATGTTTCAAGTTTTGATATTTTCATCAAAAATAGAGAATAAAATAATAATTGGTTACATTTACAAAATAAATTATCATAACAAAAATGACTTTAGAAGAAAGAATAAAAGCATCGGAAACTAGAATTTTTAAAGCCGTTTTTCCAAATACGACCAATCATTACGACACATTATTTGGTGGAACCGCAATGTTATTGATGGACGAAGTGGCGTTTATAACCGCAACACGGTTTACCCGAAAGCGTTGCGTAACCGTTTCGTCAGACAGAATCGATTTCAAAAAGCCAATTCCTGCTGGAACAATTATTGAGTTAGTTGGAAAGGTTTC
This sequence comes from Bacteroidota bacterium, assembly GCA_043738745.1. GTDB lineage: Bacteria > Bacteroidota > Bacteroidia > Flavobacteriales > Flavobacteriaceae > Flavobacterium. The sequence continues at coordinate 18,172 of JAYUFL010000176.1, read as the reverse complement.
TAAAATTGGAAACACAAGTCTGGATGTAAAAGTTGATATTTATATTGAACAAATGTATGAAGAGGGCAGCGAAAAAGCAATTTCGGGCAATTTTACATTCGTTGCGCTTGACGAAAATAAAAAACCAACACGAATTTTTAAGAGCGATATTTAAAAATTGTTAAATTCTAAATCTAAAAGAATATCCAAGTCCTATAAAATATTTCGGTGAAGTTTCAGAGAGCCCAAATCCGCCAGATATATCTAGTTGATTATTCGGATTGAATAAATAATTAAATCCACCATCAAATCTATGATCTGGTTTTTCCAATTGAGGTATAAACCCATAAAATTCAATGTATCCGCTTATTTTTTTGGATAAAGAATAACCAGTTGTTAATGTATAAATAAATGTTGGTTCGGCAGTTTCGCCGTTCCATTCTGTACCAATATTGTAACTCAAAGATTGTTTTTCACTAATAGTATGTTGCATTGTAAACCGAAATTCTGGCGCATAAAATTGCGTTTTATAACTTGATGATGCTAATTTTGGAATCGCTAAATGTGCAATAAACGAGGTTGTTGGAACGATTCCTTTTTCTTCAAAAAGTCTTGTTTTGAAACCTATTAATACTGGATTTATTCCTGATATTTTTTCATTATTGTCTCTGTTTATCAAATATTCTGTAATCAATCGTAACTCAAAATGATCGTTGATACCAAATTTTGACAAAACTGTTGGGACAACAATTTCATTGGTATTTGAATCCTTTTTTTGGTAAACAAATCCGTTTTCGAATTGAAAATAATTTACAGGAACAATAAACGGACATTCCGTTTGGTCGGGTCTATCGGTTTGAATGGATGGTAAATTTTGTGCGTTTCCAAGAATCGAAAACAACACAAAAAATATTAATATTTTAGTTTTCATAAATTTATTTTTAGGCAAAACTAAATATTTATTTTATATAAATTGAAAATAAATATTATATTTGTTGAAAATTTATTAAATGACCACTTCCGAAGAAAATTACATCAAAGTTATTTATCATTTATCATTAGTATCACCAACTGGCGTAAATACCAATGCTATTGCAGGAATGTTGAACACAAAAGCATCGTCGGTAACCGAAATGTTAAAAAAATTATCGGATAAAGAATTACTAATTTATCAAAAATATCAAGGAGCAAACTTAACTGAAAAAGGTTTGCTTTCTGCCAAAATGATTGTTAGAAAACACCGTTTATGGGAAGTTTTTTTGGTCGAAAAACTCAATTTTTCTTGGGACGAAGTGCACGAAATCGCCGAAGAATTAGAGCATATAAAATCGGAAAAACTCATTAATAAATTAGATGAATTTCTTGATTTTCCAGCATTCGATCCTCACGGAGACCCAATTCCTGATGAAAATGGCGACGTAAAAAAAGTAGAAAAACTACTTTTATCTGAAGCGAAATTAAACATCGATTATCAATGCGTTGGTGTAAAAGATACGTCGATGGCTTTTTTGCAATATCTCGACAAACAAAAAATTTCTTTAGGTTCAAAAATGAAAATTGTTTCCAGAGAAGATTTCGATGCTTCGCAAACCATTCAACTTGGCGATAAAACATTGGTGATTTCTAATAAAATTGCCGAAAATATATTCATAAAAATTCAATCAAAATAAAAATGTCAAACAAAACCAATTCGCTCGAAGAAGTTCACGAAAGTGTTGCTACTCAAAACAAAACATCGGTTTTCAAGAAAATATTGGCATTTTTTGGACCGGCCTATTTAATTTCTGTTGGCTATATGGATCCAGGAAATTGGGCAACCGATTTGGCGGGCGGAAGTCAATTTGGTTATACTTTACTTTGGGTTTTATTAATGAGTAACTTAATGGCGTTGCTTTTGCAAAGTTTATCCGCAAGATTAGGAATCGTTACGCAACGCGATTTGGCACAAGCATCGAGAGAAACTTATCCGAGATTTATTAATTATATTCTTTATTTTCTTGCCGAAATTGCTATCGCCGCTTGCGATTTGGCTGAAGTTCTAGGAATGGCAATCGGGATTAATTTATTATTCGGAATTCCATTAATTCAAGGAGTAATGATTACCGTTTTAGACACTTTTTTATTGTTATTTTTAATTAACAAAGGCATCAAAAAAATGGAGGCTTTTATTATTGCGTTGGTAATGATAATTGGAATTTCGTTTATTTTCGAAATGATTTTTGCACAACCCGAAGTTGGAGGAATTTTGCAAGGATTAATTCCGTCAATGCCAAACGATACGGCTCTTTACATTGCCATCGGAATTATTGGTGCCACCGTAATGCCTCATAATTTGTACTTACATTCTTCGTTGGTTCAAACCAGAAAATTCGATCGAAGTCCAGCAGGAATCAAGCAAGCCATTAAATATAATTTTATAGATTCGACCATTGCACTCAATTTAGCATTTTTTGTAAATGCTGCAATTTTGATATTAGCAGCAGCGACATTTTACAAAAATGGAATGTTTAAAATTGCCGAAATTCAAGATGCATACAAAATGTTAGAACCCATGTTGGGTACCAATTGGGCACCAACTTTATTTGCGATTGCACTAATTGCTGCCGGACAAAGTTCTACAATTACTGGAACTTTGGCAGGTCAAATTATTATGGAAGGGTATTTGAATTTACGCATTCAGCCTTGGGTTCGACGAATTATTACTCGATTAATTGCTATTGTTCCTGCCGTAATTGTAATTTTGATTTTTGGCGAAGGCGTTACTGGAAAAATGCTAATTTTAAGCCAAGTTATTTTAAGTTTACAGTTGGGATTTGCGATAATTCCATTAATTCATTTTGTTTCCGATAAAAAGAAAATGAAAGGTTTCGAGATTTCTAAAACCACTCAAATTGTTTCTTGGATTGTGGCTTTGATTATTGTTTCGCTGAATGCGAAATTGGTTTTTAATGAAATTCAAGGTTGGTTAGCCGATTCTGAAAACCCTATAATTCTATGGTTTACAGTTGTTCCAATTGCGTTTGGGTTTTTGATATTATTACTTTATATTGTTGTAAATCCATTTATTGTCAAAGCAAAACAAGACATTGATAACCATTCGCCACACAATTTGGTTTTGAAATTTTCTCCAACTGCAACTTATAATAAAAAGAATATTGCCATTTCTGTCGATTTTTCTTCGGCTGATGAAGTTGCGATAAATAATGCATTTGAGTTGGGCGGAATCGAAGCCAATTACACATTAATTCATATTGTAGAAACCGTTGGCGCCATGATGTTTGGCGAAAATATTGATGATCACGAAACTACAATCGATGAAAAATTATTGCAAGAATACAAAGATATGCTTTCTGAAAATGGCTTTAAAGTTGAAATAAAACTAGGTTTTGGAAGACCAAATAAAGTGATTCCAAATATAATTAATACTGGAAATTTCGATATTTTGGTTATGGGAACCCATGGCCATACGGGTTTCAAAGATTTACTTTTTGGAACAACGGTTGATAAATTACGTCACGAAATTTCGATTCCATTGTTTATTGTGAAGAATTAGAATTGTTTTATATTTGAAAAAAATATAACATGAAAAATATAATCTTAACTATACTTTTGCTTTTTAGTATTTCGATAATTGCTCAAAACACCGAAAAAATTTTGAAATCGGTAACTTTCACTCAAAAATTAATTACTAAAAAAGGGTTGCAATTGGTTCTGAAAAAAGTTGTCAACGATTCGCGTTGTCCTGAAGGTGTAAACTGCATTTGGGCTGGTGAATGCGAAATCCAAGTTTCAATTTATAAAAATAATAAATTCATTAAAAATGAAAAAGTGTTGCTTTCACCAAAATTATATAAAGAAAATTTGGCTTGGTTTTCAAAGTATTATTCTAAACTAAAAATAACGGAAATTCAGGTTTTACCTTATCCCAAAACAGAGGTTGTTGCTAATCCAAAAGATTTTTTTGTTACCATTTTTTATTCAAATTAACAAAATTCTCTCAATCGTCCAATACAAAGCAATACAGCCAATAATACTCGAAATCGGATAAACAATCCGTTCTTTATACCAAGTTTTATTGGAAAACCATTTTGAAATTAAAAAATAAGCAAGAAGAATAATTGTGATTTGACCCATTTCTACGCCAATATTAAAAGAGAGGAGCGAAGCAAAAAATTGATCTTTTGGAATTCCAATTTCCTTCAATGCGCTTGCAAATCCCAATCCGTGAATAAGTCCAAAAATAAAAATAATTAGGAATCGAAAAGGGTTTTTTTGAGTCTGAAAAATATTTTCGATTGCCGTGTAAAGTATCGTTAATGCTATTAAAGGCTCAATAACATTCGAATTTGAAATCACAAAACCAGTTGCCGATAATCCAAGTGCCAAACTATGAGCAATTGTAAAAATGGTGCATTGTTTTACGACCAATTTTATTTTTGAATTCAAGAAAAACAAACTCAAAATGAATAAAATATGATCAAAACCCAAAGGAATTACGTGCGTAAAACCGAGTTGCAAATATTTTATAATATTATTAGAATCAATCATATATTCAAAAAATTATTTGTCCGAAACGCATCGAAAACCAATATGTTCCATTCCAGTATCGGCAGTTTCTTTCATTCGGCGCGCGTTTCTGTAGCCCGAACAATAACCATCATTACAAAGAAATGAACCGCCACGAATAGTATGTTTTTGAGCATAAACATCGTCAGGGTCGTAACTTTTTTCGGAGCCTTTTGGATTTTTTATTCCGTTTGAAACGGTCGAATAATAATTAAAATCATACCAATCTGAACACCATTCCCAAACATTTCCTGCCATGTCATACAAACCATATCCATTGGCTGGAAACGATCTTGCTGGTGATGATTTCATGAATTTATCTGTCAATAAATTCGTTTTCGGAAAATCGCCTTGCCAACTATTGGCTTTTGGTTTTCCTGTATTTACAGGTTCATTTCCCCAAGGATAAATCTTGTTTTTCAGGTTTCCACGAGCCGCAAATTCCCATTCGGCCTCGGTTGGCAATCTTTTATTTGCCCATTTGCAATATGCCATCGCATCGTCCCAAGAAACTTGAACAACTGGATAATTTTCTTTACCAATAATATCAGAATTGGCTCCCGATGGATGTTTCCAACTCGTACCTTTTTCCATTTTCCACCAATCGTCTTTATCATTTTTAACCATATAAAAAACCAACGATGCGGGTTTCAGATTTTCATCTGATGGTTTAGGCATATTTGGCGGCAATTGTTTTTTCAAAGTTTCCCAATCAATATTTTTTTCGGCTGTAGTGATGTAGTTGGTTGCTGCAACAAATTCAGCAAATTGATTGTTGGTAACTTCGGTAACATCAATCCAAAAACCAGATAAAGTAACTTTGTGTTTCGGATATTCGTCTTTGTTGGCTTGGTTATTGTCGGCTCCCATATCGAAAGTGTTTCCTTTTATATAAACCATATTTTTATGTGGATTTATATTTTGACTTTCACCGAAATAGAAAAATAATAAGATTAATATTGAAATATAATTTTTCATTTTCTAGAAATCTTATTTTTTAATAATTTTAAAAACTTTGTTTTGATTGACCACTTTTACAAAATAAATTCCGTTAGATAAATACGAAAAATCTTTTTCGGTAATATTTTTTCCTTCAAATATTTTTTCACCTTTAATAGAATACAATTCAAAATCGTCATCATTTGGAGTTCGATTTAAATTTATTTTAGACGAAAAAGGATTTTCGATAACATAAATTTCATTATTTGAAATCGAAAATGAATCTGTTGCTAATGTCGAACAGGATATTGCTGTTCCGCTAACAGTTGCATTTCCTACTAAAGTTGTAATTTCCGAACATAAATAATTGTAATTCGAAATGTCGGTTGCCGACATTATTCCTGTCAATAAATTTGTAGTTTCGGTTGGATTTAATGTTAAATTAAATAATTTTTCGGTTCCATTATCAAATTTTATCAATTTATAATCCTGATTTCTAATGGCTTTTCCATCGGTTGTTAATGCTGGATTTTTAAAAACTTCTGAAAATTCCCAAGGTCTAGCAACCGTTGCCGTATTCAGAATAATGGGCAATAAACTTTTACTATCGACAACGGTAGTCGGAATTTGAGATTGCCAATTGGTATCGCCAAATAATTCTAAAACAGTCGAAAATATATCGGCTGTATTTACCAAAGCATCGCTGGTTCGGTTTGGATTGACCACATCTGGACCCGAAATAATAAATGGAACAGTAACGCCACCTTGGTAAACACTTCCTTTTGCAGGTGTAGATTGCGCTACTAAAGAATCATCGCCATTGTCACCAATAAAAATAATATCGGTAGTATCCCATTTTCCGGAAATTACTAAATAATCAAAAAATCGTCCGATTTCGGTATCCATTGCCTCGACCATTGCCTTAAAATAATTTCTAGGATTGGCAGTGATATCTGCTGCGGTTCCAGACAAAGTATTGTTTATCAATAAATTAGTTGGAGGCAAATGATAGGGTACATGTGGTGAGTTGAATGCCAAATGCAAGTAAAATGGTTTGGTAGGATTAGCCGCAGTTTGAGTTGTAATATAAGAAATAGCATTATTTACATTTTCGGTGGTAGCATAATTAGTACAAGTGGAACTCACGCCATCGGTAACTTTTGCCCAATTATTATAACCATAAACCGTTTGTCCTGGCGCACCAACCGCTCCTGAAAGACAACCTTCGTAATGATCAAAACCCAAAGTGTTTGGATAACTATATCCAGATGGAGCATTTGTTGTAACATGCCATTTGCCAATGCAGGCTTTGGAAATCCCGTTGGGCGAAAATAAATTTAAAACTTTTGGAATACTATTTTCAGTAAGGCTTAATTTTGGGTTTGTTCCATCAACAACATCTCCAACGCCAGTTCTAAAACTGTATCTCCCAGTTAAGATTCCTGCGCGAGTAGGCGAACATAAAGGATTAGACCAAGCATTATTAAAAACAATTCCGCGAGGCAAAAGGCGTTTTACATTCGTTAAATTTACGATAATTGGCGCGTGATCTGAATAAATATCGCAATAATCTTTGCCTAAATCATCGGCAATAATTAAAATCACATTGCGTTGTTGAGCAAAATTTTGAAGTATTCCGAAGAGTAAAACAGTAAAAATGTATAATTTTTTCATTGTATTTTGACTTTAAAAAAATAAAAGGTTTATTGTTTTATTAATTTAATTTTAGAATTCGTTTCTCCATTAATTTCCAGAAAATAAATCCCTTTTTGTAATCCTGAAAAATCTTGTTTTTCGATATTTTTTCCAGAAAAAAGTTGTTTTCCTAATTCGTCATACAACCCAAAAATTTCGTTTCCGATGGCATTTTCGATATTTATTTTTGATAAAAAAGGATTAGGATACACCATGATTTTTGATTTTAATTCGAAATTAGTTACAGCCAAATTTGTCGGTATTCCTCGAACACAAATCACATAATCGGTGTTGGTTTTGGTATCATAAGTAGTAATTCCAAACTGCGTACTCCAATACCAAGCCTTTGTAGTTTGATTAGGAAGCGAAGTCGAACTCCAATAATTTTTCACGCCAATTGTACTAAAATATGTTGTATTTGCTGATGGATTAGATAGCGTTTCGTCGTTCAAGGATTGTAATTCCTTGATGTTTGGCAATCGCCAATCGGTGTAAGTTGATAACGATAAACCTTCGGCGTAAGCCAAAGCATTTTCCCAAGTTACAGCCGTTGTGTTTGGTACTTTTTGCCAAACCAATTGCGTTACATTATCGGTAATTGTGCCGTTTGCGTTGTCTGTAAAATGATTTGCAATTGTGGTTGGAGTTGTAGTATCACGAACACAACGCGCGTGATACGTAAAAGTTCCGCCTGCACTAATGGTTTCGGATTTTGGTTTATTGCCAATTCCGCCACCCGCATTGGTTGTCCAAACTTTGGTAAGATCTCCTAATTGATATGTATTTGTCCACCAATATTCTGCGGCACTGGTCGTAAAATAAGTTAAATTCATTGCGGGATTATTATTCTGATGGTTCAGGATACTAAAACCTTCTTTTGGCGTTGGCAATCTCCAGTCCGAAAAACCTCCAAGAACCAAATTATCGGCATAAGTAAAAGCAGTTTCGATAGTCATTTCTCCACCATCGGCTTGTTGCCACATCAATCCTGTTAAATTATCGGTTATGGTTCCGTTTGCATTATTGGTAAAGGACGGCACATTAATACTGTAATCATTATCCTCGCCAAAAGTTGTGGTGTAACTTGTAGTTTGTCCCGTATCAGGCACTAAATTCATTGTTTTAGTGACGCTTTGAGCGAATGCGAATGTTGTTATTAGTAGGAATAGTAGGTTTTTCATTGATTTAATATTTTCTAATTTAGACGATTTCTATTTAAAATTCTGGCAAAACAATTTGATTTTTTTTAAATTTATTATGTTTTATTAGTTAGGCATAATGTCTTGAATTCAATTAATAAATGTTAAAGTTAGGAATTTCTATGAAAGTTCAATATTTTTTTTCAGAACTAGAGAAAACTGAAAATCCTCAAGAAATAGAAGTTTCAAAAATCATGAAAAAATGTCCGAGATAAATTTTTAGAATAATTCGTAATCTGTAATTCGCAATTAGCAAATTAAAAAAGTATCTTTGCACACGTTTTTAATATCGTTTGCCTATATGTTTAGTTTTACCTTTTATTTTTTTATTGTTATAGTTACGATTCAATTTATTTATTATGTGATTGTTTTCAGGGTCTTTGCGTTTGCAAAACAACAAAAAAAATCGTTAAACAATCCTCCTGTTTCTGTTATTATTTGCGCTAAAAATGAACTAGAAAATCTACAAAAACACATTCCATTATTATTAGAACAACAATATCCAAATTTCGAAATTGTTCTAATTGACGATGCTTCGAGCGATGATTCTTTAGAATTTTTGGAAGGACTAGAAAAGGAACATTCCAACATAAAACTCATAAAAGTCGAAAATAACGAGGCGTTTTGGGGAAATAAAAAATTTGCTTTAACATTAGGCATAAAATCTGCAAAATTCGATAATTTACTTTTTATAGATGCCGATTGCTACCCAAATTCCAAAAATTGGATTGCCGAAATGAGTTCGAATTTTAGTGTTGAAAAAACAATAGTTCTAGGTTACGGCGGTTACAAGAGAATTAGGGGTTCGTTTTTAAACAAAATCATACGCTTTGAGACTCTATTTACAGCAACTCAATATTTTTCGTGGGCAAAATTAGGAAAACCCTACATGGGCGTTGGTCGAAATCTGGCTTATGAGAAAAAAGATTTTTTTAGCGTAAATGGATTTGTAAATCACATGAAAATTCGTTCGGGCGACGACGATTTGTTCGTCAACGAAGTTTCGAATTCAAAAAACACAAATATTTGTTTTACCCCCGAAAGTTTTACTTATTCCGAACCAAAAAAAACTTTTAAAGATTGGATTTTTCAAAAAAGAAGACACATTGCAACTGCTAATCATTATAAATTTTTCGATAGAACACAGTTAGGCCTTTTTTATTTCACACAAATTTCTTTTATCCTTACAAGTATATTACTACTTACATTTCAATTCGAATGGATTTTAGTCTTATGTATTATTGGTTTTCGATATTTATTTGCTTGGATTATTTTGGGTTATTCTGCATCTAAACTTAACGAAAAAGAAGTTATGTATTGGTTTCCAATAATCGAAATTGCTTTAATCTTTTCGCAATTATACTTTTTTATACTAAATTCATTTTCTAAACCCGTACATTGGAAATAAACAATCACATAGAAAAAGCAAAAAAAGGAAACCAAATAAGTTTTACTTTTTTGTTAAACTATTATTGGAATGAAGTATATGGTTTTATGCTAAAACGCACCGAAAACGAAACAGACGCAGAGGATATCACCATCGAAACATTTTCTAAAGCATTCGACAAAATATCGAGTTACAATACTGAATTTCAGTTTAACACTTGGTTAATTGCAATCGCAAAAAACGTTCATATTGATTTGCTTCGTAAAAAGAAATCGAGTCATTTAGTCGAAATTACCGATCAAGAAAATCAACAGGCTCACAACGTTGCCGACACAACTCCATCAGCAGAAGATGAGTTGATTACCGAACAAAATCTATCGCAACTTCTTCAATTTATCAAACAGTTAAAACCGCATTATCAAGAAGTAATTCAACTGCGCTATTTTCAAGAATTAACTTATCAGGAAATTTCGCAACAATTGAATGAGCCGTTAAACAATGTAAAAATAAAACTACTTCGAGCAAAAAAACTACTTGCTGAAATTATTGAAAATAAAAAATAACTATTTGTTTTTCAGTTTATTATATTTTTTTTTAAAATAAAAGTGGTTTTTGATACTAAACTTTTGTTTAAAAACGTTATACAATAAAATCATTTGCGTATGTAAAATCGATACTTAACCCCTAAATATCTTTATTATGTCAAATTTAAACATCTACGACAACCAATGGATTGATCTTGTTTTTGAAGGCAAAAACAAGGAATATGGTGCCTACCAATTGCGAAGTGAAAATTCTAAAACCAGTATTAAAGCATTTTTCTTCGCAATTTCTTTTTTATTTTCAATTAGCGCTTTAGCAATGCTTTTTAGTTCTTTTTCGAACCACAAAATTGTAACAAATACAATTCCTCCCGATGTTATCATCAAAGTTTCTAATTTTGGAAACAATAAGCCAAACGAGCCCAAAAAAGTTGTCTTACCTCTAAAAAAACGTATGGAAACAAAAATTAAAGATCAAATTAAAAAAGAGAATTTGAAAAATTTAGTTGTTGTAAAAAAAGAAGACCATCCGCAGGACATCAAAACTAACGAAAATCAAAAGCAGCAACAAACAAATTCCGATTTAGGTTCTTCGACAGGAACTTCGACAAGTTCATTAGCCATTGAAAACGCAAAACCAACAGACAATAGTGGAAACGGAACAGGTTTTGAGTCTACAAAAAAAGATAGTCCAGTTTCGGTTACTGCACTCGACAAAATGCCTTTATTTCCTGGAGGAATTGATAAATTCAGAGAATATATTGGGCATAATTTCGAAAAACCAGATTTTGATGAAGAAAAAACTGTAACTGTTTATGTATCATTTATTATTGAAACCGATGGGACTTTGAGTAGCATAAAAATTCTGAAAGATCCTGGATATGGTCTTGGAAAAGAGGCTATTCGGGTTTTGAGTTCTCTAAAAACTAAATGGACTGCTGGCGTTCTGAATGGCGAAAAAGTACGAACTTTTTATACTTTACCAATTACAATTCAGTTACAATAAAATAGTTTTTCATAAAAAAAAAGCAGAACAAAATTCTGCTTTTTTTTTATGAAAATTAATGCTTAAAAATACTTATTTTCGATTATTTATGCTTTTTTAACGAATTCTGTTCTTAAAACCATAGCCGTTTTATTTACTCGACAATCAATTTCGGCAGGATCATCAGTAAGGCGAATGCCTTTAACCATAGTTCCTCTTTTAATTACATCAGAAGAACCTCGAACTTTTAAATCCTTGATAACCGTTACTGAATCTCCATCTGCCAAAATATTTCCATTACTATCTTTTACTTCCATAATTTTTATTATTAATTTATGCAAAAATAGGAAAATTTTCTAAATCAAAAATTCAAATTTCTAAATCAAAAAAACGTACTTTTGTAATATAAAAATCATTCAGAAATGGAATCTGTTTTAGAAAATACTTTGCCCATAGGAAAACCAAAATGGTTAAAAGTAAAGTTACCAATTGGTCAAAAATACACTGAACTTCGTGGTTTGGTCGATAAATACAAACTCAACACAATTTGCACCTCGGGCAGTTGTCCAAACATGGGCGAATGCTGGGGCGAAGGTACGGCGACATTCATGATTCTAGGGAATATTTGTACCCGTTCGTGTGGATTTTGTGGCGTAAAAACTGGTCGCCCAGAAACTGTTGATTGGGATGAACCCGAAAAAGTAGCACGTTCCATAAAAATAATGAACATAAAACATGCCGTGGTAACCAGCGTCGATCGCGATGATCTGAAAGATGGGGGTTCTATAATTTGGATTGAAACCGTAAAAGCCATTCGAAGAATGAATCCGACAACAACTTTAGAAACGCTAATTGGTGATTTTCAAGGAATTGAAAGAAACATAGATAGAATTGTGGAAGCCAATCCCGAAGTTGTTTCGCATAATATAGAAACCGTTCGTAGATTGACTCGAGAAGTTAGAATTCAAGCAAAATATGACCGAAGTATGGAGGTTTTGCGTTATTTGAAACAAAAAGGAATTAAACGAACCAAATCTGGAATTATGCTTGGTTTGGGCGAAACCGAAGACGAGGTAATCCAAACACTACATGATTTGCGTGCCGCAAACGTTGACGTAGTAACCATTGGACAATATTTGCAACCCAGCAAAAAACATTTACCCGTGAAAGAATATATTACACCCGATCAGTTTGCGAAATACGAAAAAATAGGTTTGGAACTAGGTTTTCGGCATGTCGAAAGCGGTGCTTTGGTTCGCTCGAGTTACAAAGCCGCAAAACATATTCTTTAAATTTTAAACTTTTGAAAATTAGAATCGCTATAAATGGTTTTGGAAGAATAGGTCGAAATTTGTTTCGACTTCTTCTAAACGATTCCGATATTGAGGTTATTGCAATCAATGATATTGCCGACAACAAAACCATGTCGCACCTAATAAAATACGATAGTATTCACGGAGTTTTACCTTTTGAATGTTCGTTCGACGAAAAATCAATCCTAATAGATAGAAAACCATATTTATTTTTTCACGAAAAAAATATTTCGAATCTCGATTGGAAATCGTTAAATATTGACTTTGTAGTGGAATCGACAGGAAAATACAAAAAATTCGAAGAAATTAATCAGCATATTATTTCTGGAGCAAAAAAAGTAATCCTATCTGCACCATCCGAAGTAGATTCGATAAAAACAGTTGTTCTTGGTGTAAATGAAACTATACTTGATGGTTCGGAAACCATTATTTCCAACGCAAGTTGCACTACCAATAATGCTGCACCAATGCTAAAAATCATTAATGAACTTTGTGGCATCGAGCAAGCCTACATAACAACCGTTCATTCTTACACAACAGATCAAAGCCTTCATGACCAACCGCATAAAGATTTACGCAGGGCACGAGGAGCAAGCCAAAGCATTGTTCCAACGACAACTGGTGCAGCAAAAGCAGTAACAAAAATATTTCCAGAATTAGAAGGTAAAATTGGCGGTTGTGGCATTCGCGTTCCTGTTCCAGACGGTTCGTTGACGGATATAACTATTAATGTAAAACGACAAGTTTCTATCGAGGAAATAAATCAAACATTTAAACTTGCGTCGCAAACTTATTTAAAAGATATTTTGGATTATACTGAAGATCCTATTGTTTCGGTAGATGTTATTGGAAACCGAAATTCATGTGTTTTCGATGCGCAACTTACTTCCGTTATCGACAAAATGATTAAAGTTGTTGGCTGGTACGACAACGAAATCGGATATTCTTCAAGAATTGTCGATTTAATTAAATTAGTATCGAAAAAATAGTTAAATTCGTTATTTAATTTTTCTATTTTAAATGAAACTATTTTTATTTTTCTTTCTTTTATTCAACTCATATATATATGCTCAAGTACAACAAATTGAGCGCGTAGATTCTGTAGTTTATAAAACTATAACTATAAAAAAAATTGCCGAACCTACAGCAAATAAAAAATCAACGATCGCCTTTGAGAAGTCGAAACCGATAGATAAGGATGATGAATTTTTTTCATTTTTTACGGATGAATCAAGATTGTCAAAAATTTCCAAACTCGTTAGTATTCTTGCTATCGCTCTAATTTCGATTTTATCGCTTTTGAGTTTATCGTTATACAAAAATAATATTATCCGGCACGAAACAAATCTACTTTTAAAAGATAAAAATAGTGAATTAATAATCGCAAAAGAAAATGCAGAAAAAGCATCGAAATCCAGAGCGGAATTTCTATCGACGGTAAGTCACGAATTGCGAACACCGCTTAATGCAATTAACGGAATAACTCACCTGCTTTTAGAAGAAAACCCTAAAAAATCGCAACTAGAATATTTAGCATCTCTAAAATTTTCAAGTAACTATCTTTCTACTTTTATAAACGAAATTCTCGAAATTAATCGAATCGAATTAAGCACCGTTGCTCTCGAAAACATAAGTTTTAATCTGAAAGAATTACTCGATAATATTTATTTTTCTTTGAAAGAAATAGCCGCAATAAACAACAATGTTTTTACAATCGAAATCGACGAAAATATTCCAAAAAATCTTATTGGGGATCCAACAAAAATTTCTCAGATATTCATCAATCTGATCAACAATTCGCTTAAGTTTACTAAAAACGGAACCGTAAAAGTTACAGCAAATCAAATTCATGTGGATGCTACATCGGCCAGAATTCATTTTCAAGTAATCGATAATGGAATTGGAATTCCAAAAGATAAACAAGAGTCTGTATTTGAGAGTTTTTCGCAAGGATCAATAGAAATAAACAGAAAATATGGTGGAACTGGTCTTGGGCTTACAATTGTTAAAAAAATTATACATATTTTGGGTGGCGAAATAAAACTAGAGAGCGAGGTAGGAAAAGGTTCTAAATTTATGTTTGATTTGAAACTAAAAATCGACAACAAAAATGAGGTAATAGAAGCGCAACTATTTTACAATCGAGATTTGCTATTTGATAAAAATATTCTTTTGGTTGAAGATAATAAAATCAACCAAATGATTACCAAAAAAATGTTGATGAATCGAAAAATAAATTGTCAAGTTATTGATAATGGTGAAGATGCGATAGAAATTATTCGAAACAATAAATTCGATTTAATTCTTATGGATGTGCATTTACCAGGAATAAACGGAACAATTGCTACTCAAAAAATCAGAGAATTCAATGAAAAGGTTCCAATTATAGCACTAACTGCAATTTCGCTAAACGAAAACAGAAAAATGCTTTTGGAATTTGGCATGAATGATGTAATTACAAAACCTTTCGATCCCGAAAATTTGTATAACATAATTTCTAAGCATTTGATTTGAAATTTGAAACAAAATCTAAAATTAACGAATCAAATTTTTCGAAACCTGAAACAAATTTACTTTGTATTGGTAAATAAAATAATTGATTTTTCAATTCAGAATCGAACAATCGAACATAATCTTTCTCGGTGGTTATAATAATTCCATTTTGTGCTTTTTGTTTGATTTTCAAAATATCTTTGTCCATAAAATCATGATGATCCGGGAAAATCATAACCTCATCGTCTTTAGATTTTAGAAAATTCACAAACGAATTTGGTTTTGCAATTCCTGCTAAAATTAATTTATTTTCCTTTACAATTTCAGAAACCAAAATCGATTTATTTTCGGAATACACAAAATCATCATAATTAATAGAACTAAAAAAAAGTTGTTGATTAGGTTTTAAATTCAACTTAATTTCAATTTGATTTTGAATTTCTTTGGAAATGTTTTTTGGACATTTAGTAACAATCACAATATTTGTCCTGTTGGCTCCACTCCTACTTTCGCGTAAATTACCAGTTGGTAAAATATAATCATCGCAATATAATTCATCGAACGTTGTTAAAAGAATATAAAAATCGGCTTTTATCTTTCGATGTTGAAAAGCGTCGTCGAGTAAAATAATATCTGGTTTTGGAGATTGCAAAAGTAATTGTTCGATACCATTTTTTCGATTCGCATCAACAGCCACAAAAATATTTTTAAATTTTTTATAAAACTGAAACGGTTCGTCGCCCAATATTTTTGCATTCGAACATTCATTAGCCAAAACAAAACCTTCGGATTGTCTTTTGTAACCATGACTCAAGGTAGCAATTTTGTATTTATCCGAAAGCAACCGAATCAGGTACTCAATTTGAGGCGATTTTCCTGTGCCCCCAATGCTTAAATTTCCAACAACAATAACAGGTAAATCAAACGAATAGTGTTTTAGAATTCCTTTATCAAAAAGAAAATTCCTAAAACCAGTAATCATACTATATAACAAAGCAAACGGGAAAAGTAGTTTTCGTAAAAAATTCATTCAACGAAAGTAATATTTTTTTTTATTGTTTTGAGTTTTGTAAATTGCAAAATATTAATCTTCTTTTAAAAATGAAAATAAACGAAATAACAACACTTCTAGAAGAAATAGCACTTTTGGCGTATGTTGAAAATTTTGACAATGTTGGATTATTAGTCAGAAATACTAACGAAACCACAACTGTAATATTGGTTTTTCATGATGTTTTAGAATTTATTAATTGAATTCAAGCCTTGTAAAAAAACAAGTTTTAAATTTTAGTTCTAACTCGAAATTACCTACTTTTGTAAATCGCAAAATTGTGTGAGTAAACTATTTTGGGAATTGTAAAAAAACGTTAAAAGAAATACTTTATCAAAGAAAAAAATGAAAGAAGTTACAAAAGAAGTTTACTTGAAGTGGTATGAAGATATGCTACTTTGGCGAAAATTTGAAGATAAATTAGCCGCACTTTACATTCAACAAAAAGTTAGAGGATTTCTACATTTATATAATGGTCAAGAAGCCGTATTAGCAGGTGCATTGCACGCAATGGATTTGGGTAACGACAAAATGATAACAGCATACAGAAACCACGTACAGCCAATTGGAATGGGAGTTGACCCAAGAAAAGTCATGGCAGAATTGCTCGGAAAAGTAACCGGAACATCCAAAGGAATGGGCGGATCTATGCACATTTTCTCTAAAGAACATGGTTTTTATGGCGGTCACGGAATCGTTGGTGCGCAGATACCAGTTGGAGCCGGAATTGCTTTTGCAGACAAATATTTTGGTCGTTCTGGTGTTACTTTAACCTATTTTGGGGATGGAGCAGCACGACAAGGATCGCTACACGAAGCATTTAATATGGCAATGTTATGGAAACTTCCAGTAGTTTTTATTGTAGAAAATAATGGATATGCCATGGGAACATCTGTAGAAAGAACCGCAAATCACTCCGATATTTGGAAACTTGGTTTAGGATACGAAATGCCTTGCGGTCCGGTTGACGGGATGAATCCTGTGAAAGTTGCCGAAGCAATGACCGAAGCAATCGAAAGAGCACGACGCGGCGATGGACCGACTTTCTTGGAAATGAAAACATATCGATACAGAGGTCACTCTATGTCCGACGCGCAATTATACAGAACAAAAGAAGAAGTTGAGGAATATCGAAAAATAGATCCAATTACACAAGTTCTGGATGTAATCAAAGACCAAAAATATGCAACTGATGCAGAAATTGAAATCATTGATGAGCGTGTAAAAGATTTAGTCGAAGAATGCGTTGCATTTGCCGAACAATCCGTGTTTCCAGAAGTGGGACAACTGTATGATGTTGTGTATGAAGAACCTAATTATCCATTTTTACCACATAGATTATAAATTATGGCAACAGTAATAAATATGCCTCGCCTTAGCGACACAATGACTGAAGGAACCGTTGCTACTTGGCTAAAAAAAGTAGGAGATAAAATTGCAGAAGGCGATATTTTGGCTGAAATAGAAACTGACAAAGCCACTATGGAATTCGAATCTTTTAATTCGGGAACACTTTTGTATATTGGAATTTCTGCTGGAGAAACTGCTCCTGTAGATTCCCTTTTAGCCATTATTGGAAAAGAAGACGAAGATATTTCGGCTTTAATTTTAGGAAAAGCAGAAATTCCAGTTGTAAAAAAAGAAACAAAAATGGAAGTTGTTGAAGTTCCAACAACCGCCAACCAACAATCATCAAACACTCTTCCGAAAGGAGTAACAGTTGTAACCATGCCTCGACTTTCTGATACCATGACAGATGGAACTGTGGCGACTTGGATCAAAAAAGTTGGAGATAAAATTGCTGAAGGTGATATTCTTGCAGAAATTGAAACCGATAAGGCCACTATGGAATTTGAATCTTTTCAGTCAGGAACATTACTTTTTATTGGAGTTCAAGAAGGTCAAACTGCGCCTGTGGATAGCGTTTTAGCAATTATTGGACCCGATGGAACTGATGTTACTGGAATTGCAGAAAATTATAAAAAAAGCGGAGTAGTTGCAAGTCCAATCGAATCAGTTGCTC
>JAYUFL010000175.1:0-10128 GCA_043738745.1 Bacteroidota bacterium | reverse complement strand
CACGTTTTCCAATAACTTCTTCTGGCGAAAAATGTTCCGCAATTCCAGAAACAATGGTACGAATATCAATGCCTGTATTGACTTTCAAAATCAAAAGTTTGTTGGCTTTTGGCATTTTTTCCGCTTCCAAGATGGTTCCAGTGCGGATATCCATTTTGGCAAAATCTTCAAACTGAATCAAATCTTTTTGAACTTCTGTCTTTGCGAGGGACGAAGCAATCTCTATTTTGTTTGCGGTTTTTGATGTTTCCAATTTATCTATTTGTTTCTGGATTTCTTCGTCTTCAATTTGTGGAAATAATATTTCGGCTTGACCTATTTTATGACCAGAAATTAATAAATCAGAATTTATTGTAACATCATTCCAACTTAATTTTGAATCAATGTTTAGAATCGAATCTAGTTTTTGTGATGTAAATGGCAAAAACGGCTCACATAAAACTCTTAACGCAGTTGCAATTTGCAATGCCACATACATTTGTGTTTTCACCCGTTCAGGATCAGTTTTCATCATTTTCCATGGTTCTTCATCGGCGAGATATTTATTTCCTAATCGAGCAACATTCATTAATTCGCCTTGTGCTTCTCTAAAACGATACCTTTCTATCGAACTAGAAATCACGGCTGGATAGGCTTTTAATTCTACCAAAGTTTGCTCATCAACATCCGAAAATTCGTTTGAAATTGGTACAATTCCATCATAATATTTGTTGGTCAAAACCACCACACGATTGATAAAATTACCAAAAATTGCTGCCAACTCATTGTTATTTCTAGCCTGAAAATCTTTCCAAGTAAAATCATTATCTTTTGTTTCTGGAGCATTCGAGGTCAACGCATAACGCAACGAATCTTGTTTGTCTGGAAAATCTTCGAGATATTCGTGTAACCAAACTGCCCAATTTTTAGATGTGGATAATTTATTGCCTTCTAAATTCAGAAACTCATTTGCAGGAACATTGTCTGGCAGAATATAACTTCCCTCTGCTTTTAGCATCGCAGGAAAAATAATACAATGAAATACGATATTGTCTTTCCCTATAAAATGAACCAATTTGGTGTCATCTTTTTTCCAATAATCTTCCCAATTTTTGCCTTCGCGAGCCGCCCATTCTTTGGTTGCTGAAATGTATCCAATGGGCGCATCGAACCAAACGTATAGTTTTTTGCCTTCGGCTCCAACCACAGGAACATCAATCCCCCAATCGAGATCCCGAGTAACTGCACGAGGTTTCAAACCATCGTCTAACCATGATTTCACTTGACCTAAAACGTTAGTTTTCCAATCTTTGGCGTGACCAACCAAAATCCATTCTTTCAAGAAATTTTGGTAGCAATCCAAAGGCAAAAACCAGTGTTTCGTTGATTTCATAATTGGAGTTTCTCCTGTGATGGTCGATTTCGGATTGATTAAATCTGTCGCATTCAAGGTAGAGCCACATTTTTCGCATTGGTCGCCATATGCTTCTTCATGACCACATTTTGGGCATGTTCCAACCACAAAACGATCTGCCAAAAACTGATCTGCTTTCGCATCATATAATTGCTCGGTAACTTCTTCTATAAAATCGCCGTTATCGTATAATTTTTTAAAAAATCCTGATGCTGTTTCGTGATGAATTTTCGCCGAAGTTCTAGAATAATTATCGAATGAAATCCCAAAATCCCGGAATGATTTTCGAATAATTCCATCATATTTATCAATAACTTCTTGTGGCGAAATACCTTCTTTTTTGGCTTTCATCGAAATGGCAACTCCATGTTCATCGCTTCCGCACATAAATGCAACGTCTTTTCCTTGTAGTCGCAAATAACGCGCATATATGTCTGAAGGCACGTAAACTCCCGCCAAATGCCCAATGTGAATTGGTCCGTTTGTATAGGGTAATGCTGCCGTAATTGTGTATCGTTGTGGATTTTGAATCATTTTTTGAAATTTAATGTAAAAATAAAAAAACTGCTCTATGAGCAGTTTAAAATATCATAAAAAATATAAATTTATTTTAAAATTTATATGTGAGTCCGATTTTACCTCCAAAAATACTTCCGCCTCCAGTTTCGAAGTTTATTCCCCATTTGCTATTGAAGAAATATCGTACACCCGCTTGCAAACCAAAACCAATTCCAGAAGTGTTTGCGTAATTTGGATTAAAAACATTATTTGAATTACTGCCATTGTATTTATACGAATTATTCCATATAAAATAATTTAATGACGCTCCTCCGTATAAATCCCATTTACTTGGCAAATCTAAAACTTGGTTAAAATGATAGTTTACATTTGCTCCTAAACCAATTATGCTATAATTATATTGATAATCGTTACCATATCCATAATTATAATTGTTGCTGTACGAACGATAAGAAACCTCTCCTCCTAATGTAAAATTATTACCTAATCCATAATCTAATCCTAAAAAAACAGGCGTTCCCCAACCAGAAAAGCCTAAACCAGCATTTAATTGAGTTTTTCCTTCTTTTAATGTTCCTTGTGAAAATGTTGCTATTGAAAACAAAAGTGCTACTATAAATGTTATTTTTTTCATGTTTTAAATTTTAGTTAGAATGCAAATATAATTATTTTTATGTAATATTGTCATTGAAGAACTATTTTCGAAAAAATAGTGTAATTCAATTAAGTTATGACATTAAAGTTATATTTCTATTTATTCTTCTTTATTAACACTTTTTGTTACTCCCAAACTAAAATGATAAAACCACCTTATCTCCAAAAAGGCGATACGATAGCCCTTGTGGCAACCGCCCGAAAAAACATCGACGATAACTTGCAACCAACTATTGATTTACTGAAAAATTGGGGTTTAGAAGTTGTTATCGGAAAAACAATTGGATTAGACGATAATCAATTAGCGGGAACCGATGAGCAACGCGCACAAGATTTTCAGGCTCAAATAGACAATCCAAATATTAAGGCTATTTGGTGTGTTCGTGGAGGCTACGGAACTGTTCGAATTATTGATTTGCTAGATTTTACAAAGTTTAGACAACATCCAAAATGGGTTATTGGTTTTAGCGATGTTACGGTTTTACACAATCATTTAAATAATTTGGGCTACGCAACGATTCACGGAATTATGCCTGTAAACATTGGCAAAGCCGACCCAAATATTATAGAAACAATTAGAAAATCATTTTTTGGAGAAAAAATAGAATATTCCGTTACATGCGAAATTAATAATCAATTTGGGAAAGCAGAAGGTGAATTAGTTGGTGGAAATTTATCGATTTTGTATAGCATGATGGGTTCTAAATCGCAAGTAAATTGTTCAGGGAAAATTCTATTTATTGAAGATCTCGACGAATATTTGTATCATATTGATCGAATGATGATGAGTCTTAAGCGTTGTGGATGCTTCGAGAATCTAAAAGGAATGGTCGTTGGAGCCTTCACGAAAATGCACGATAACGAAATTCCTTGGGGGAAAACGGCTTACGAAATTATTGCCGATGTAACCAAAAATTATAATTTCCCGATAGTCTATAATTTTCCTGCGGGACATATTCATGACAACAGAACCTTAATTTTTGGACAAAAAGTTTCGTTGGATGTAAATTTTGACCAGACAACTTTAAAATTTCAATACTAGAAAAATTTATAATTCAAATTGGCTGCACATAACGAACTTGGAAAACTAGGCGAAGAATTATCAGTAGAATTTCTTCGAAAAAATGGCTACGAAATTTTAGAAACAAATTACGTATTTCAGAAAGCCGAGATAGATATTATTGCTCAAAAACAAAATGTTTTGGCAGTTGTAGAGGTCAAAACGCGCTCAAGCATCGATTTTGGATTGCCACAAGATTTTGTTAATCCTAAAAAAATTCAACTTTTAGTAAAAGCCATTAACGAATATGTTGTTTCGAATGATTTGGATGTTGAGGTTCGGTTTGATATTATTGCTGTTCATAAAGACGAAAAACAATTCAATATCGAACATTTAGAAGATGCTTTTTTTTATTTTTAAATAAAAATTCAAATACAAAGTCAACTTTTATTATATTTGAAACTTATTAAATTTAATAAATAATGAAAAATTGTTTCTTATCCATTTTGTTTTTAAGTTTTTTCGCAACTTTTTCTCAGCAAGAAATCTCAAAAAAAGTAATCCAACTGATTTCTAAAAATACTAAATTCGAGGCTGTTTCACCTTTGTCCGCAAGTACTAATATATCGGATTTTGAAACTTCGAAAGTTGTTGACAAAGCAACTTTTGCAAAAATAAACCTTAGCGAAATCAATAAAATTGTTGCCAACAAATACGAAAACATCGAACTCAAAATTCCATATCAAGGAAAATCTATTGCTGTTCAATTATATAAAGTAAACCTTTTTGCAGAAGGATTTCATGTTGATACAGATAAGTCTAAAAATATAAATTATCAAAAAGGAACTTATTATAGAGGCATCATAAAAGAGGATTTGAATTCAGTTGCATGCTTTAATTTTTTTGAAAATGAATGTAACGGAATCATTTCTAGCAACGAATTGAGTAATTTGGTCATAGGGAAATTAGAAAAAGCAAATAATATTTCGGATTATGTTATCTATAGGGACGAAGATTTAAAAATTTCTACTAATTTAGATTGCCATACAAAAGATGTTGCGCAAAGCAATGACCAAAAAAATAACGAAAATCAAAAAAACACACAAAGTACACGTTGTGTGACAATGTATTTTGAAATTGATAATAATTTATATCAATCAAATTCAAGTAATTCCACTACTACAACAAATTGGATGACTTCTGTTTACAATAATGTACAAACGCTGTATAACAACGATGGAATTACGGTTTCCTTAAAATCATTATACATTTGGACAACTCCAGATCCGTACGAAGGGATTGGAACCTCATCAACGGATTATAAAACTAAATTTCATGAAATCAGACCTATTTTCGATGGTGATGTTGGTCAACTAATCGGAATCGATCCCGGTGGATTGGGCGGTGTTGCAGATACCATTAACGGACTTTGTAACTCAAATAATCACAGTTATTCGGATGTTAATTTTACGTATATTTCTGTGCCAACCTATTCTTGGACAATACAAGTAATAACTCATGAATTTGGACATTTGTTGGGTTCGCCACACACACATGCTTGTGCCTGGAATGGCAACAACACCCCAATTGACAATTGCGGCCCAAAGGCAATTGGTTCCACAGGCGAAGGATATTCATGCTATACACCGCCTGGAATTATTCCTTCTACAACGACTAAAGGAACTATTATGAGTTATTGTCACTTAATTTCTGGCGTGGGTATTAGTTTTAATAATGGTTTTGGGCCACAACCAAAAGCAAAAATTTTAAATGCAGTAAATAATGGGACTTGTCTAAGTACGGATTGTATAAATACTTGCGTAAATAAAATTTCCTCTTCTAATATTTCAAATATTACAAATACTACTGCAGCAATAAATTGGAGCGAAATAGGAGGAACAATTTCTGCCGAAATTTCTGTTTTTCCTATTTCAGCATCGTCTGGAACTTGGACAACGCCCGCGACAAATCCTTATATTTTGAATGCACTTTTACCAAATACTTATTATAAAGTTCTTATTCGAAATGTATGTTCGGCAGGATTAATTGGTCCGCAATCGGCATTAGTATTTGCAACAAATGGTGATTTTTGTTCAGGAATTACACTAACTGATTCTGGAGGTATAACAGGCGACTATAAAGATGATGAAACTATTATTAGAACTATAATTCCTAGTAATCCATCTGCAAAAGCAAAAATTACCTTTACCGTATTTGATTTAGAAAAAGATTATGATTATTTACATGTTTATAATGGTTCAGATACCACATTTCCAGAACTTAGTGGAACTCTAGGATTTACTGGAAACACAATTCCTGCACCAATCGAGTCTACAGCAACAGATGGTTCGTTAACCCTAAAATTTGTTTCCGATCCAGGTGTAGTCGGAGCAGGTTATGAGGCAACCGTTTCGTGTTCGACGATTTTAGGAACCAACGATTTTGCCTCTATTATTGATTTTAGTTATTATCCGAATCCGACAACAAATAGCGTTTCTATAACTTCAAAAACAGAAATTTCTAGTATTGCGGTTTACAACATTGCGGGTCAATTGTTATATCAAAATAAATTAGATAATTTGAAAACTAACGTTGATATTTCGTCGTTTGAAACTGGAACTTATTTCTTTAAATTGAAATTTGGCGAAAAAGAAGTGAATTTTAAAATTTTAAAGATGTAATTCTAATGCGCTTCCAACCAATTCATACCAACACCTAATTCGACTTCTAGTGGAACTTGCATTTTGAAAGCGTTTTCCATTTCGTGCTTAATCATCGGTTTGATTTTCTCTAATTCGGAGTTATGAACATCAAAAACCAATTCATCATGAACTTGCAAAAGCATCTTGGATTTCCAGTTTTCGGAAGTTAGTTTTTTATGAATATTAATCATCGCAATTTTGATTACATCGGCCGCCGAGCCTTGAATAGGAGCATTAACTGCATTTCGTTCTGCTGCGCCACGAACAATTGCATTGACAGAATTAATATCTTTTAAATAGCGTCTTCGTCCCAAAATGGTTTGCACATAACCGTGTTCTCTCGCAAACTGAATTTGCTCGTTTATATAGGATTTCAATCTTGGATACGTTACATAATAAGCCTCGATTAATTCGGCACTTTCTTTTCGTGACAACGAGGTTTGATTACTCAATCCAAATGCCGAAACACCATATACAATTCCAAAATTTACTGTTTTCGCATGGCTACGTTGTTCCCGAGTGACGTCTTCTAACGCCACTTCGAAAACTTTTGCAGCGGTAGATTTGTGAATGTCTTCGCCATTTTGGAAAGCCAAAATCATGTTTTCTTCGCC
This sequence comes from Bacteroidota bacterium, assembly GCA_043738745.1. GTDB lineage: Bacteria > Bacteroidota > Bacteroidia > Flavobacteriales > Flavobacteriaceae > Flavobacterium. Next base: position 3,246 of record JAYUFL010000175.1, on the reverse strand, counting down.
AGATAATGCCGCAATAATCCTGAGTTCTATTTGAGAATAATCCGCTGAAAGCATGGTGTAATTCTCGTCCCGAGGAATAAATGCTTTTCTAATTTGTCGTCCGCGTTCGGTTCGAATAGGAATGTTTTGCAAATTCGGATTATTGGAACTCAAACGCCCAGTGGCCGCGACGGTTTGCATATAATCGGTATGCACGCGACCCGATTTTGAATCGACTTGCAACGGCAAAGCCTCAACGTATGTGTTTTGTAATTTCACTAACGAACGCCAATCTAAAATTGCCGAAACTATTTCATGTTCGTTTGCCAAATAACTCAAAATTTCTTCGCCTGTGGCATATTGACCCGTTTTGGTTTTCTTTTGTTTTGCTCCTCCAATTTTTAGTTTATCGAACAAAATATCGCCTAATTGTTTCGGAGAAGCCAAGTTGAATTTCTCACCAGCAATTTCGTAAATTTTATCTTCTAATGTTTTAATATCTACAGCCAAATCAGACGATAATGATTTCAAAAACGGAACATCGAGATTAATTCCCTCGGTTTCCATGGCAGCCAAAACAGAAACTAATGGGATTTCGATTTCGTCGAATAATTTTTTGGTTTCGGTTTTATCTAATTCTAATGTAAAAATTTCTTTGAGTTGAATGGTAACATCAGCATCTTCGACCGCATATTCTTTAATCTCTTCTAACGGAACTTCTCGCATCGATTTTTGACCTTTTCCTTTTTTGCCAATCAAATCTTCGATGGGTTTTGGTGCATATTTCAAGTACGTTTCACTCAAAATATCCATTCCGTGTCGCATATCGGGATTGATTAAATAATGCGCAATCATGGTGTCAAATAATTTTCCTTTCACTACAATATTATAATTGGCAAGTATTTTTAAATCATATTTTAAATTCTGACCAATTTTTTCGATGTTTTCATTCTCAAAAAATGGAATAAATTTGTCAATTAATGTTTGTGCTTCGGCTTGATTTTCTGGAAATGGCACATAAAAACCTTTTCCTTTTTCATACGAAAATGCTAATCCAACCAATTCGGCGTGCAAAGTATTAATTCCTGTAGTTTCGGTGTCAAAACAAACCGAAGCCTGATTTTGAAGATTTTGCAATAACAATTTTAAACCCAAATTGCCTTGAATAATTTGATAGGAATGCTCGGTATTTTCGAGATTTGTATAATATTGATGTCTGGTTTCGTCGGAAGTTTCATCGGAAATTGCAGATCCAAACAAATCGAATTGATCTTCGTTTTTGGATTGTGGTTTTTTGTATAATTTATTTTCGTCAATTTTTGGTTCAGATGCAGATGCAGTTGGATTTTTAAACAAATTATCAAATTGTTCTGCCATTCTTCTAAATTCTAATTCCTGAAAAATCGCATCCGTTTTTTCGATATCTGGACGAGACAATTCGTAGTCATTTTCGTTGAAAGTTACGGGACAATCCAAAATAATCGTTGCCAAAGTTTTAGATAAAATTCCTTTGTCCTTATTGGCTTCGATTTTGTCTTTCATGGCGCCTTTTAACTTGTCGATATTTGCCAAAAGATTTTCCATGGAGCCAAATTCTTTCAATAATTTTTTGGCTGTAACTTCGCCAACTCCAGGCAATCCTGGAATATTATCGGCTGCATCGCCCATCATTCCAAGAAAATCGATGACTTGTTCTGGTCTTTCGATTTCGAATTTCGCCAAAACTTCAGGAACGCCCCAAATTTCGATTCCGTTACCCATTCGGGCTGGTTTGTACATAAAAATATTCTCGGAAACGAGTTGTGCAAAATCTTTATCGGGCGTAACCATAAAAACCTGATAATTTTCTTTTTCGGCTTGTTTGGCGATGGTTCCAATTAGATCATCGGCTTCGAAACCCGCAACTTCAATAATAGGAATGTGCATGGCGCGCAATAATTCTTGAATATAAGGCACAGCGATTTTAATCGCATCGGGAGTTGCTTCACGATGCGCTTTGTATTCGATATACATTTCCGATCGCAAAACGCTTCCGCCTTTATCGAAAGCAACGGCCAAATGGTCTGGTTTTTCGCGCTTTATAACGTCTAATAATGAGTTCATAAAACCCATAATTGCCGAAGTATCCATTCCTTTGGAGTTGATTCTTGGATTTTTTATAAAGGCGTAATATCCACGGAAAATGAGCGCGTAAGCATCGAGAAGGAAAAGTCGTTTTTGAGACATTTTGTTGATTTAAAAATGTAAAAATAATCATTTGTATCAGAAAACATTAATTTCTTTTTCAAATTTACCTTTGAATTATGTAAACTTTATAAATAATTATGAAACAGTGTTTTATGAAATTGAATTTATGGTTCAAATGTAAAATCAACACAGAAAAAAACAGGAATTGATGAGGAAAACAAAAGAATTTAAACTGAAATTGAAACCACAAAACCTTCAAAAGTCCGAACATTAAAAACCGTTCCGTCTTCAAAAATAAGATATTGCCCTTTGATACCCGTTAATTTTCCTGAAAAATTTGGGGTTTTATCAAGATTTAAACTAGTTACTTTTTTTGGATATTCGAGAACTGGAAAATGTAATTCGGTAATATTATTTAGATTAATATCATAGTATTCTTGTGCTTCTTTTGGGATTAAATATTTGAGACTGGCTTTTTCTTTATATAAATCGGCTGGAACCACATCGTTTTTGAGCATTTTTTGCCAATTGGTTTTGTCGGCATATAATTTTTTTAGGGCAACTTCGGTAATTCCTGCCAAATATCGGTTTGGAACTTCAACAACTGGAATTGCTTGCGTTGCGCCTTGATCGATCCAACGAGTTGGCACTTGCGAACCACGAGTTACTCCAACTTTTACTTCGCTTGAAAGTGCCAAATAAACAATGTGTGGCTGTAATTGTACTTTTTTTTCGTAAACTAAATCACGATCTTCGATGTCTAAATGTGCGGTCGAAAGTTCGGGTTTCATAATCCATTCGCCTGCCGAAGCCGATGACATAAAACAATCATAACAAAAACCTTGACGAAAAATTTTCTTCTTTTTATGGCAATTCAAACATTGATAACCTTGAAAATGAATTTCTATATTTTTACCAATTAATTGATTGACATTCAAAAAATTATTCTCGAAAACCATATAATATTGAATCGGATTTCCAATTTCGGTTTGCATTTTGGTTAAAACTCCTTCGTATTGCATTTTTAAAATTTAAAGTTTCAAGTTAAACAAATTTTGTTATTTTTGGTAAAGTTATCAA
>JAYUFL010000174.1:0-3669 GCA_043738745.1 Bacteroidota bacterium | reverse complement strand
TTACCCTTTGGTTTAAATTTATTATTTTATTTATTGTATTTATAAAAATGGAAAATGATAATATTATTTTAATTGAACAATTTAAACATTTTAATATAAATTAATTTGAACAAAAATAGTCAATATCATCTTGTGTAAAGCGCGTCGATTTTTGTGGCATATTAATATAACATAAGTGTTTAAAAATATCTTTTGTAAAATTCTTATATATTAAATTTTATAAATAATAGTTTTTTTTTTTATATTTTAATTTATTATTAAAATTAAAAATAGGTTTTAAGAACTTTATTTTTAACAATTTTTCCCCCAAACACCACTTTCCCAACTTTTGTGGTATTATTACTAGTGAAACAACAAAAGTATAAAAATATACTACGTACCTTACCTAGTACCTGGTACGTACCTACCTAGTACCTTTTATATTAGGTACGTACCTAAAGTACATAGTATAATTATAGTAAAATAACCGTATTATAATTCCTCATTGTCCAAATCGTCATTCTCTATACGAAAACGCCAATCTTTCCAGAAATGTAAACTCCCCTTACATGTCATTTTTCCAAATTTTTTAGAGAATTCCTCTTTGTATTTTTTTCTTTCCATTTGTTTAGCAAATTTATTAAATTTATCCAAAACAGCTGTAACTTTAATTTTACCGCCTTCATATCTCTCCAGATTATTTTCAATGAATTCTGCATATTGGTCATTATCCTTATTTTCATCTTGAATAAATTTATTAATATTTTCAGTATATTCAACTCCTTCTATTTGATATTTCTTATAATATTCTATTAAAATTAACATCATATCCATTCCCCAATCCTTCATTTTTGCCTTTAATGTGTTATCCTTTAATAATTGGTTTTCTCCAGGATTTTTATCTACAAATTCTATAGGATAATTTAATAAAAATAATTTACTCCACAAATCTTTTCTGTTACTTTCTATAATAGGTCTATCATTACAACACAAAAACATAGTAAATTGAGCCTTAAATTCAATATTTATATTTGAATATAATGCCCTAGTATTAATAGTATCATTTCCAACTAAATTTTTAACAAATTGTATATTTAATCCCTTTTTTTCATCAACTTCATTAATAATAACAATTCTTTTATTTCTTAAATTAATTAAATCTGGTTGTGGACTAGTAGAATCTGGACGTTCTCCTTGTATAAATGAACCTACAGAAGTTCCCATATAGTCTCCAAATGTATACTTTAATAATTCAGTCATGACCCCTTTGCCATTTCTAGTACCACCAGTATGAATACCCAATCGTTCTTCTTGATTAATACCCAATAAACATGAAGCTATCGTTTTTAATAAAAATTCTCGATCATCTTTATTTGGTTGAATATCCTCAAAGAATTTCATTACTTCTAATCTTTTACCATTTCCTTCTCCTTTAAATTCATATCCAGTAGTCATAGTAACAAAATCATCCTTTAATTGTTTTCTTAACTTTAATTGTGTTAAATCATAGACAAATCCATTATTAAATCCAACTAAATAAGGATTCGAATCTATTTTACTTTCAAATAATTCATCTTTAAAATATACAGACCACATTTCATTAACATTTCTTCTTGTTACCATATTACCCAAGTCTCTTTTAGTAGATTTTATAGCACGTTTTATAACCGCTTGTTTACACTTTCTTGATATATCCATATATACACATTTAATTTTATCATATTCCGATTTCATATTTGGAGATTCTTCTTTTTTCCACATTCCATTAGTCCAAACATACCAAATATTCCGATTTTCCACTTTTCCAGCACAAATATAATTGTCTCGGTCATAATATTTAACTAAATTTAATAAATTCTCAGTATTATTAGCATCAATCATTTCAATTAATAAACTATTCAATTCTGGATCTTCAACAAACTTTTCCTTTTCTAATACTTCCAATAAATCATCATCTTCATTTTTAGTATTATTCATATTAATTGTTATAAATTGTACATTATTCATATATGCATTTAAACCCATATGATTTCCATAACTTAAATGTCCAATCTCTGGATAATTAATACCACATTTTTTACAAATAACTTTCGTACCAGAACTTCCTGAAATTGTTTCTAATAAATGTTCACATGTGTTTCCCATTATTAATTCCATATCACATCCAGGTTTTAAATCTATAGATAATTCTTTACATTTATCTTTTACAATAGTTTTTATCATATCTTTTTCATACGTATTTTTCTTATCAATCGACTCTGTTATATATTTTAAATACATATCTTTTTCATCTTCCTTTTTACTTAGCAATTTAAACATTTCAAAGTTATCTTCCTTTAACCATTCATATAAACTTGCTATTGTTTTTACTTTACCATTGTATACACTATTTAAAATAGAATCCCATTTATCAATTACTTCTTGTTCATTATACTTTTCTTTATTTTTCATACTAAATCTTTTAAATAAATCTAATCCATTTAGTTCTAATTTTAAACAAAAAGCTACTTGAACCCAATTATCATAATCTGTATATCGACTTTCATTTAAATTATCTAATACATTCCATAATTCACATTCTACCGTTTTTTTTTCTTGGATTCGTGTCATAGTTTTTATTTCTTTTATTTTTTGTTCTTTTTCTTCTACTACGATCATATTTTGTCTTATCATTTCAATTTCTATTCCTGTCATTTCTCTTATTTCATTATTATATAATATATCATAATTTTCACCTTGAAAGCAACAACTTCCATCAGATAATATATCTATTTTTGCACATTTTATTTTTTTACCAATTATTACATTTGTATTTTTATATTGAAAAAATATATGATAACCACCTCCCATCGTTTTAGTTATTAATGTATTACATTCAGACAATTTTGAAATATTTTTTTCAAACCAATTTAAACTATGAAAGTCTACAACATTTTCTAACTTTTCTTCATGTGTTCGATCTAAATCAACAACGAAAATATCATTGATTTTTCCAGTTAAAATGCCATGATGTTTTCCGAATCCCACACTTTTAGTTAATTGTGTCCATCCACTCGGTTTTGGATGAAAATCTTTTTTACCCATTTTATTATATTTGATATTACCAGAAAACTTTACCATTTTATCAAATAACATACCACTATCTTTATATAATTTGTAATATATTTTATTTTTAAATAAGAAACGCGCAATTAAATAAACTTTTAAATAAAAAATAAATGTTTATTTAAAAGTAACTTACAAATTATATAAAGAAAGTGGTATGTTATCAGAAGAATTAAAAACATCAATAAAAAATATGAGCGCTTCAGATACCATTAGACTATTTATGTTTGTTACTGAAGTAAATAATACACTAAAACAGAATACGCCACATTATAGTAGTTTAAAATATTCGGTATTACATCCAGAAAAAAACATTATTCATAGTAGAAAAGTTAGAGAAAAGAAAAAACTTGAATTAATTAACAATATTTCATAAAACTATTTTTTAACTCATCAATCTCAAGTTGACTATTTATCATCATATTGATATTCTTTCCAAAAATTTGCATCATATCTGTACTTTCGTATTCATTAATTATACTTATATCTTCTTCATTATTTTTATTGTATTCATCGCACTGATTTTGTAAATATTTAACACATTCAGAACGTAATACAGATGAAAATTTTATTTCGCAAAAAAAA
>JAYUFL010000173.1:0-10179 GCA_043738745.1 Bacteroidota bacterium | reverse complement strand
CAACATTTGATTTGTTAAAATATGGAATTTTACTTCTGTTTTTTAGTATAAAAAAATGTGTTTCTCGAATGCTTTCTTCAACAAATTTTTCGGAAATTTGTAATTTTTCGGCTAATTTTAATACAAAATAATGCTCTTCATTTTCAATTTTTCCATCATTCCAAAGTGCAAGGCTTACCAGATCAATAAAGTATTTTTTTTCGAAATCATTTGTAAAATAATCTAAATTTAAATAATCTAAAGTATCATTTTTATCCGAAGACAATTTCCCGTATCGAAGCGATGTTTCAAATAATTTTATTAGTAAATCATCATGTTCTGATTTTTTGGTTTTCGTTTTTAAAGCCAACGAAATTATACTCAAAATTGTTTCTTCAATGGTTTTTAAATAATTTTCAGAAATTGATTTATGAATAATATAGTACTGAAAAGCCAAAACGTCTACAAACAAAAAAGCATTTGTAACTAAATTCGAAAAATTTTTACTAATTACATTTTCATTAATATGAATCCGTTCGTTAATAATATTTTCTAAATTTGTTGCGGGTGAATTTTTCGGTAAAATTCTTTTTAAAAAATTAAATCGATGAGGATTTATTTCGTCATAGAAACGAATTGCAATTACTATAAAGTCATCTTCAGAAATTGATTTTTGATTTAAAATAAAAATTTTATATAAGGCACTCAACAAATGTACCTTGGATAATTCACCTTTAAGCCAATTTGTATTCTCTAAATCAAAATCAGATTCTAAAGAAATAGTATTTCCAAACAAAAAACCCGATTTTCGAAGTTCAAAATAAAAAGAGCCCTTATCTATTTCGGTTTTGAATTTAAATTTCTGATCAATAAAAAATTTATCAATCCATCCGTGAATTGAAGGATTTATCATTTAAAAATTTATATTATTTTATTAATCCAGAACAAGCCACTCTAGCCCCAGCATTTCCAGATGGTTGTGTTGTAAAATCATCGGCGCCTTGGTGCACAATTAGTCCTTTTCCGATAATATTTTTAGTTTCGTCTGCACAATCAATGCACCATTCGGAGGTTGTAAGAGTTATTGATCCATTTCCATTTTCATCAGCCATAAAGTTTCCGATATCTCCTTTGTGATGCTCTTCAGAACCCCATTTTCCATGTTTTTTGAAGGTTGGATTCCAATGTCCGCCAGCCGAACTTCCATCCGCGGCCGAGCAATCTGCTTTTTCGTGAATATGAATGGCGTGAATTCCAGGATTGAGTCCAGAGAGTTTTGCAACAAAAACTACCATCCCGTTTTTTTCTACAAATGTTCCAGTTCCATTGACCTTAGAGTTGCTTTTTGGTTCTAAAACAACAGTTATTTTGTTATCTACTAATGATCCGATAGATGATTTGCAACCAATTAGTATTGTAAAAACCAGTACGATTAAAAAGATTATTTTTTTCATGATATTTTTTTATAAAGTTAATCATTTTTTGAATTTGAATGGCTTTAAAAATAAAAAAACCGTTTCTAATTTAATAGAAACGGCTTTTATCAAAATTTATTTTACGAATTCTTAAAAACAATATTCATTCTCTGCAACCAATTTGCTTGTAATAGTTTCTCTCAAACCCACTACATTTGGCATATTTACATATTTTGTAAAACGGCGTAAACCCATGAGCATCATGCGTTGTTCGTCCCCTTCTGCAAATGAAATGATGCTTTCTTTACCTTTTTGAGCACAAATATCAACAGCATGGTACAAGTATAATTTTGCCATTGCAATTTGTTCAACCGCTTTGTCTTCGCCTTTAGAGTTTACTAATTTTTCGGTTCTTAAAATCGTGCTTTCTGCCATATAAATTTCGATAAGCATATCTGCTGCTGCCATTAAAAGCATTTGATGAGAATCTAAATCGGGTCCAAATTTTTGAACGGCTCCACCTGCAACCATCAAAAATGCTTTTTTCAAATTAGCGATAATTGATTTTTCTTCAGCAAATAAAACCGAAAAATCGGGTGTTTCAAATGATGGGATTCCCATTAACTCTTCTTGAACTTTTGATGCTGGTCCAAGCAAATCAACGTGACCTTTCATGGCTTTTTTGATTAACATTCCAACCGATAACATTCTGTTGATTTCGTTTGTACCTTCATAAATTCGAGCTATACGAGCATCACGCCAAGCAGATTCCATTGGAGTATCTTCCGAGAATCCCATTCCACCAAGAATTTGAATTCCTTCATCGGCACAATTTTGAACATCTTCTGAAACGGCAACTTTTAATATAGAACATTCGATTGCGAATTCTTCTACACCTTTAAGTTCTGCTTCTTGATGCGAATTTCCTTCGGCAACACGAGCATTTACTCTATCCTCGATATTTTTTGCTGCTCTGTATGAAGCACTTTCGCCAGCATAACAATTGGTCGCCATTTCGGCTAATTTAGAACGAATAGCTCCAAAAGTCGAAATCGAAACATTAAACTGAACTCTATCATTAGAATATTTTACAGCATTTGTAATCACGCGACGTTGCGCATCTAAACAAGCACCAGCCAATTTAATTCGACCAACATTCAATGAATTCATGGCGATTTTGAAACCGTTTTCTCTTTCGGATAACATATTTTCAACAGGAACTTTAGTTTCATTAAAGAAAACTTGTCTTGTAGATGATGCACGAATTCCGAGTTTATGCTCTTCTTCGTTCATTGTGATTCCGTTTGAAGGATCGTTTTCTACAATAAAACCGGTAATGTTTTTATCATTTCCTATTCTTGCAAAAACAATAAATACAGAACAAAATCCAGCATTCGAAATCCACATTTTTTGTCCAGTTATCGAATAAGTTTTTCCGTCTTCTGATAAAACTGCTTTAGTTTTTCCTGAATTGGCATCCGATCCTGCGCCTGGTTCTGTCAAACAATAGGCACCAAACCATTCGCCAGAAGCGAGTTTTGGAACATATTTTTTCTTTTGTTCTTCGTTACCATATAAAGTAATTGGCATGGTTCCAATTCCTGTATGCGCTCCAAAAGCCGTCGAAAACGAACCTGTTGCACCCGAAATATAATCACAAACTAACATTGTTGATACAAATCCCATTCCTAATCCGCCATATTCTTCAGGTACAGCAACTCCTAGAAGTCCCATTTCTCCTGCTTTTTTCATACAGGCTTCGGTGTAGGCGTAATCTTTTTTCTCAAATTTGTCTTTGTGCGCCCACAATTCTTTATCAGCGAAATCCTTAACAGAATCACGCATCATAATTTGTTCTTCGGTGAAATCATCAACAGTAAAAATGTTTTCTGATTTTGTTTCTTTTACGAGGAATTGTCCTCCGCGGGTTATGTCTTCCATTATTTTTTTATTTTAATTTTTAGAATATAGAGAATAGAATAAAGAATATAGATTTGACTTGATTTTTTGACTTTATTTTAGTCCGTTTTGAAAACCCATTGCCATTCTTTGAAATTCTTCTATTTTATTTTCTAATGTTTTAAATGTTTCTTCGTTAATATATTTTCTGTGTTTTGCAACTATAAGTTGTGTTATTAATTCGAATGATGATCCTAAAGATATGTCTATAAAATGACTGAATGATTTATCTGTTCTTGATGAACCTTCTGCAATATTGCTTGGAATTGAAACGGAACATCTACTTAATTGAGAACTCAAATCATATCTTTCGTGTTTTGGGAACTCTAATAAAATATCAGAAATATCATTTGCGATAATTATTCCAAGTTGCCAAATTTTAAGATTTTTATAATTATGTCTCATTTTTTTTCTATATTCTATATTCTTTATTCTATTTTCTTTCTTCTTTCCTCTATTTCAAAAACTCATAAACCCCAGCCGTTCCCTGTCCCGTCCCTACACACATACTCACGATACCGTATTTGGCTTTTCTTAATCTCATTTCTTCAAACAATTGAACCGAAAGTTTAGCACCTGTACAACCTAACGGATGACCCAATGCAATTGCGCCACCATTAACATTAATAATATCAGGATTTAATTCTAATTCTCTTGTAACTGCCAATGCTTGCGAGGCGAATGCTTCATTCAATTCAATTAAATCGATATCTTTTAATGTTAATCCTGCTTGTTTTAATGCTTTTGGAATCGCTTTTACGGGACCAATTCCCATAATTCTTGGTTCAACTCCAGCAGATGCAAAATTCACTAATCTTGCGATAGGTTCAAGGTTTAATTCATTTACCATTTCTTCACTCATGACCAAAACGAACGCAGCTCCATCACTCATCTGAGATGAATTTCCTGCTGTTACCGAACCATCGGCAGCAAAAACTGGACGTAAAGCCGCCAAACCTTCTAATGAAGTTCCGAATCTTGGACCTTCGTCTTTTTTGACAACATAAGAAGTCGTTTCTTTCTTTCCATTTTCGTTGATGAACGTTTGTTCAACTGTTATTGGAACGATTTGAGAATCGAATTTTCCATCTGCTTGCGCTTTCAATGCTTTGTTATGAGAATTGAATGCAAACTCATCTTGGTCGGCACGAGAAATATTGAATTGTTTTGCCACCGCTTCCGATGTTAAACCCATTCCCCAATAATAATCTTCGTTTCCTGCTTTTGCAACTGCATAATCGGGTGTTGGTTTGTAGCCACCCATCGGTATAAAACTCATGCTTTCGGCTCCACCTGCAATGATGCAATGCGCCATTCCAGATTGAATTTTGGCAGTTGCCATTCCGATAGTTTCCAATCCAGAAGCACAATATCTATTGACAGTTACACCCGGAACATCTTCAACTTTTAATCCCATAAGTGAAATTAAACGCCCAACATTCAAACCTTGTTCTGCTTCTGGCATGGCGTTTCCAACCATTACATCATCAATACGGGTTTTGTCAAAATTGGGCAATTCTGCCATCATAAATTCAATTGTTTCTGCTGCTAATTCATCAGGGCGTTTGAAACGGAATAATCCTTTTGGTGCTTTTCCTACTGCTGTTCGGTATGCTTTTACTATATATGCTGTTTTCATAATTTTTTATTTAAGTGAAAAGAGTCAAGAAGCAAGAAACAAGATTACATATACTTGTTTCTTGTCTCTTGCTTCTATTTTCTAATTTCTTAGTGGTTTCCCTTTAGTTAACATAAATTGAATTCTTTCTAACGTTTTTCTTTCGGTACAAAGTGATAAAAAGGCTTCACGCTCAATGTCTAATAAATATTGTTCAGAAACCAATGTAGCTTCAGATAAATCGCCACCCGCCATAACATAAGCCAATTTATTGGCAATTTTTAGATCGTGTTCCGATATGTATTTTCCTGCTACCATTTGATTGGTTCCTACAAGAAACATACCCAATGCTTGTTTTCCTAAAACTTTTACATCAGATCTGCGGATAGGTTGCGTATATCCAGCTTCTGCCATTAACAATGCATGTTTTTTGGCTTCGGCAATTTGACGGTCTTTGTTTACGACAACTACATCTTTTCCGTGTTGCAATAACCCTAAATCGAATGCTTCGTGAGCAGAAGTCGAAACTTTTGCCATGGTAATTGTCATGAAATATTCTTGTAAAACATTCAATTCGACATCGTTTTTACGGAATAAATCCGATGCTCTTAGTGCCAATTCTTTCGAACCGCCACCGCCAGGAATTACTCCGACACCAAATTCTACTAATCCCATATAGGTTTCTGCGGCTGCAACAACTTTATCGGCGTGCAAACTCATTTCGCAACCACCACCAAAAGTCATTCCGTGTGGTGCAACAATTACTGGAATTCCAGAATAACGCACTCTCATCATGGTGTCTTGAAACATTTTGATTGCCATATTCAATTCGTCATATTCTTGCTCTACCGCCATCATAAATATCATTCCGATATTGGCTCCAACAGAGAAATTGGCTGCTTGATTTCCAATAACCAAACCTTGATATTGTGTTTCTGCTAAGTCGATTGCTTTGTTAATTGCCGAAAGAACATCGCCACCAATAGTATTCATTTTGGATTGAAACTCTAAATTCAAAATTCCGTCGCCTAAGTCTTGAATAATAGCACCGCTATTGCTCCAAACTTTTTTGCTTTCGCGAATGTTGTTTAGAATAATAAAACTGTCTTGTCCAGGAACTTTGGTTTGCGAATTATTTGGAATATTGTAGAAATACGTTGCACCTTCTTTTACAGAATAAAAACTTGTATTTCCAGAATCCAGCATTTCATTAACCCAAGAAGCAGGAGAAAGACCTTCGGCTTTCATTATTTCGATACCTTTTTCGACACCAATAGCATCCCAGATTTCGAAAGGGCCATTTTCCCAACCGAAACCGGCTTTCATCGCATCATCGATTTTATATAATTCGTCAGATATTTCAGGAATACGGTTTGAAACATAAGCAAACATTCCAGAGAATGATTTACGGTAAAATTCGCCTGCTTTGTCTTTTCCTTTAACTAAAACTTTGAAACGATCGATTGGTTTATCTATAGTTTTTGTGAGTTCTAATGTAGCGAACGATGCTTTTTTGGCAGCACGATATTCAAGAGTATCTAAATCTAATGAAAGAATGTCTTTTCCTTCTTTTTTATAAAATCCTTGATTTGTTTTGCTTCCCAACCATTTGTTTTCCATCATTTTATTTACAAAATCAGGAAGTTTGAACAATTCGTGTTGCTCATCGGTTGGGCAGTTTTCGTAAATTCCGTTGGCAACGTGAACCAAAGTATCTAGTCCTACAACATCGACTGTGCGGAAAGTTGCCGATTTTGGACGACCAATAACTGAACCAGTTAATTTATCGACTTCTTCGATGGTCAATCCCATTTCTTTTACCAAATGGAATAATGATTGAATTCCGTAAATTCCGACTCTATTTCCAATAAAGGCTGGAGTATCTTTGGCAACTACCGAAGTTTTCCCTAAGAATTTTTCGCCATAAACAGTCAAGAAATCCAAAACTTCTGACGATGTTTGTGGCCCTGGAATGATTTCGAAAAGTTTTAAATATCGAGCAGGATTAAAAAAGTGAGTTCCACAGAAATGTTTTTGGAAATCTTCGCTTCGTCCTTCTGACATAAAATGAATCGGAATTCCAGAAGTGTTCGATGTAATTAGAGTTCCCGGTTTGCGGAATTTTTCTACTTGCTCGAAAACTAATTTTTTGATGTCTAAACGTTCTACAACTACTTCGATAATCCAATCGACATTGGCAATTTTAGCCATATCATCGGTGGTATTTCCTGTAGTAATGCGGCTTGCAAATTTCGCATTATATATAGGAGAAGGTTTCGACTTGAGTGCGTTGGCTAAATGCTCGTTTACCAAACGGTTGCGAACGATTTTGCTTTCGAGTGTCAATCCTTTTTTGGTTTCGATATCGGTTAATGCATTTGGAACGATGTCCAGAAGCAAAACTTCGACGCCAATGTTGGCAAAATGACACGCAATTCCTGAACCCATAATTCCGGATCCAATGACTGCTACTTTTTTAATAATACGCTTCATTTTCTAGTTTTTCGTGTTGATTGAATATGTTTTTGTCCTGTATGAGTTCGTTTATTATTTCGGAAACTTCCATAAAGTTTTGCAGTTTTTCGGCAGGCACCTTATTTTTTATAGTTTCGTTGAATTTTAAAACCGTGTTTTTAGATAATTCTCTTTTTTCTTTTCCTAATTCAGTTAAAAATATCAGTACCCCTCTACCATCGCTTGGGTTTGGTTCTCGATAAATTAATGCTTTTTCTTCTAACGCCCTTAATGTTCTTGTTAACGATGTTGGTTCCATTCCCATTTTTGGAGCAAGAGAAGTCGACGGAGTTCCTTGTTCCTTATCTATACTCAAAAGAGCGTAACCCAATGCCATTGTTGCATCGTAGTTCGATGCTTCTTCGTTGTACATTCTAGTAACGGCTTGCCAAGTTGTTTTTAAAACAAAATCTATCGTTTTCTCCTTCATTATTTTTAATAATCTAAATTCAAAGATACAAAAAAATAGTATGCAAGCATAATAAAAAATATTTTTTTTTAAAATTAATTATTTATTAAAAAAAACAACTATTTTTACCAAAGTGAAAAAACAAATTTCCATATTATTTTTATCTATTTATTTGTTTTCTGCGTTTCAGATTAATGAATACTTGAAAATTCCATTATTGGTTGAACATTTTAATGAACATAAACAAGAAAATCCAAAATTGACTTTATGGAGTTTTATAATGGATCATTATTCACACGGGGAAGTTTTTGATGCCGATTATGAGAAAGACATGAAATTACCTTTCAAATCTCATAATGGTAATTGTAATTGCTCGTTTGTTACTTATTTGAATCCAATTCAAATTTTTAATTTTGATTATAAAATATTTTCTAACGAATATAAAAAACCAAATTTCGGTTATACTTTTTCGTTTATTTCCAATTTTAATTCTTCCATTTGGCAACCTCCCAAAATTTGTTAATCTTATATTGAATTAAAAAAATCTGAGTAAATCAGAGTAATCTGAGTGCTTAAAACTTTAATTAACAAAAAATATTATGCTTAATAAAATAATTGAGTTTTCTGTAAAGAATAAACTCATCGTCGGGCTATTTGTAATTGCCCTAGTTGGTTTTGGTATTTACCAAACTACAAAATTACCTATTGATGCCGTTCCAGACATTACCAATAATCAGGTTCAAGTTATCACAATCGCACCTTCATTTGGCGCAACCGATATTGAACGTTTGGTAACTTTCCCGATAGAACAAGCCAATAGCAATATTTCTGGAATGAAAGAAATTCGTAGTTTTTCTCGTTTCGGATTGTCGTTAGTAACCATCGTTTTTGATGATGATGTCGATGTATACTGGGCACGTCAACAAGTAGCAGAGCGATTGCAACAGGTACAATCGCAAATTCCACAAGGAATTGGAACGCCAACTTTGGGACCAGTTTCGACAGGATTGGGCGAAATTTATCAATATGTGGTCAAGCCAAAAAAAGGTTTCGAGCAAAAATTTGACGCTACCGATTTGAGAACCATTCAAGATTGGATTGTGCGTCGTCAATTATTAGGTGTAAAAGGCGTTGCCGAAGTAAGCAGTTTTGGTGGCAAACTAAAACAATACGAAATCGCCATAAATCCTAACAAACTCAATGCTTACGGAATTACAATAAATGATGTTTTTTCGGCTTTAGAAAAAAATAATCAAAATACTGGTGGCGCTTATATAGAAAAAGGTTCAACCGTTTTATACATTCGTTCAGAGGGATTAATTGGGAATATTCAAGACATCGAAAACGTGGCTATTCAAAGACCAAATTCAGAAACGCCATTATTTATGCGTGATGTTGCAAATATTAAAATTGGTTATGCCACTCGCTACGGAGCAATGTGTTACAATGATGAAGGCGAAGTTTCGGGCGCAGTAGTCATGATGCTAAAAGGGGCAAATAGTAGCGAAGTTATCAAAAATGTAAAAGAAAGAATTACTCAAATTCAGAAAACGTTGCCAAAAGGTGTAGAAATTGAACCTTTTCTAGATAGAACTAAAATGGTCGATAACGCTATTGGAACGGTTGAAAAAAACTTACTCGAAGGTGCATTAATCGTGATTTTTGTACTAGTTATGTTTTTAGGAAATTTTCGTGCAGGATTATTAGTAGCATCGGTTATTCCGTTGGCGATGTTGTTTGCGATTTGTATGATGAATTTATTTGGTGTTAGCGGCAATTTAATGAGTTTAGGTGCATTAGATTTCGGTTTAATTGTCGATGGAGCAGTAATAATTGTTGAAGCCGTAATGCACAATTTGCAAAGTGTAAAAGGCAAAGAGCAAAATGTAAATGGCAAAATTCAAAATTCAAAAGAACTAAATATTTTTCAAAAATTATTTGCTTTTTGCCTTTTGCCTTTTTCAAAATCTAAAGATAAATTTGCCCTTTGCCCTTTGCCTTTTGAATTTACTCAATCCGAAATGGATATTAAAGTTTCAAAATCGGCATCAAAAATGATGAATTCGGCAGTTTTTGGGCAAATAATTATCTTAATTGTGTATCTGCCCATCTTCACTTTACAAGGAATTGAAGGAAAAATGTTCAAACCAATGGCGCAAACTGTTGCCTTTGCATTGCTTGGTGCGTTTATTTTGTCTTTGACTTATATTCCGATGATGAGTGCTTTCTTTTTGAGCAAAAAAGTGAAACATAACAAGAATATTTCAGATAAAATTATAGATAAA
>JAYUFL010000172.1:0-3684 GCA_043738745.1 Bacteroidota bacterium | reverse complement strand
GATTGTTGGTTTTGATAATCGCTGTTGCAGGATATTTCTTTGGAAGAGAAATCGTAAATCAAAATTTAATCACTCAAATATCCGAAACAATTGGCTCTGAAACCGCTTTGCAAATTCAAGATATTTTAACAAAATCAACAGCCGAAAAATCAACAATTTGGGGATCAATTGTTGGAATAAGTATTTTATTATTGGGTGCAACAGGCGTTTTTGTTGAACTTCAAAAAACATTAAACCTAATTTGGAATGTAAAAGTAAAACCACAAAACGGCGTTTGGCTTGTTGTTAAAGCACGATTATTTTCGTTTGGATTAATTCTCGCCATAGCGTTTTTATTGACTATATCGCTGGTTATTTCAACAGCATTAGTCGCCATTAGCAATTACATTCATTTTGAAAGTTCGCAAGTAATGATGACCGTTTATGGGATTATTAATTTTATTATTTCGCTTTTTGTTATTTCGGCATTATTTGCAATGATATTCAAGATTTTACCCGATGCCAAAATCGAGTGGAAACACGTTTGGTTCGGTTCATTAGTAACAGGATTGTTATTCACGATGGGTAAAATGGCATTGTCGTATTATTTCGGAAAAGCAAATCCTGCCTCGGTTTACGGCGCAGCGGGTTCTGTGATTTTAATTTTATTGTGGGTTTCTTATTCGTCGATGATTTTGTTTTTTGGTGCCGAATTTACAGCGGCTTACGCCAAAATGTATTCAGGAATAATCGAGCCAACTGAAATTGCAAAAGTCGAAATTCCGACAGCGACCGAGAAAACGATGTGAAATTTTACAAATTATGTTGAGATGAAAAAACTAATAATTTTCGATTTAGACGGCACACTTACACAAAGCAAATCTGTAATTGATGCTGAAACTGCAAATTTGATGAATCAACTATTACAAATTACAAAAGTGGCTGTAATTTCTGGTGGAAATTGGCAACAATTTCAAAATCAATTATTGAAAAATAGTGTTGCAAATCAATTTTTAAAAAATCTAATATTACTTCCAACAAGTGGTACTCAATTGTATCAATATCAAAATGATTGGCAATTAATGTATTCCGAAAATTTTAATTTGAACGAAAAAAATAAAATTATAAATGCTTTAAATTATACCATTAACAAAGAAAAGTTAAATTCAGAAAAAGTTTGGGGACAACTTATTGAAGACCGTGGTAGCCAAATTACATTTTCTGGATTAGGACAAAAAGCACCAATTGCAGAAAAATTAAAATGGGATTCCGATTTGACTAAAAGAAAAAAAATGAAAGTTATTCTTGATGAAATGTTGCCAGATTTTTCGGTGCGTTTGGGCGGAACAACTTCTATAGATATTACTAAAATAGGAATTGATAAAGCCTACGGAATAAATAAAATAGTAAAAATTTTCGAAATTCCTATTGATGAAATGCTTTTTATTGGCGATGCTTTATACGAAGATGGAAACGATTTTCCAGTCAAAAAAACGGGAATATCTGCTTTGCAAGTCGAAAATTTTACAGAAACGAAACTTGTAATAAAAACTATTATTGCTTGTTTAAATTGAAAAAAATAAAAAATGATAGAGAAATTATTTCCAATACTACCAAAATCCGAAGAAACGTTAAAGCGTTCGTTAGTGAAAACAATTAGTTACAGAGTCGTGATTTTGATTCTAGATTTTGTGTCCATTTATCTTTTTACGGGCAAAACAAAAGTTGCTTTTGGATTTATGATTGTCAGTAATATTTACACAACTCTAATTTATTTTTTTCACGAACGAATGTGGGGAAAAATAAAATGGGGAAATAGTATTTCGAAAAAATAAAATTTAAACCCATGAAAAACATCTCGCAACTCCTAGATTTATTAGGTTCAGACAAAGATTTATTATTGAATCATATTTGTAAAACTATTCCAAAAGAAACACTTCATTTGCCAAATCCAAATCATCTTGATGCTTGTTTTTTGTCGAGTAATCGTAATAATCAAACCATCAGAAGTTTGAATCAATTGTATCAAAATGGTCGATTATCGAACACGGGTTATTTATCCATTTTACCTGTAGATCAAGGCATTGAGCATACTGCTGGAAGTGCATTTGCTCCCAACCCAATGTATTTTGATCCAGAAAACATTATCAAATTGGCCATCGAATCAGGTTGCAATGCTGTGGCTTCGACAATGGGCGGATTGGCAATGTTATCCAGAAAATATGCCCATAAAATTCCGTTTATTGTTAAAATCAATCATAATGAATTGATGACTTATCCCAACAAATACGACCAGATTATGTTTGGTAGCGTTCGTGATGCTTGGAGTATGGGTGCAGTTGCGGTAGGTGCAACGGTTTATTTTGGTTCTAAAGATTCTGACAGACAAATAATTGAAGTCGCAAAAGCATTTGAAGAAGCCCACAGTTTAGGAATGGCGACAATACTTTGGTGCTATACCCGAAACGATGCTTTTGTAAAAGATGGTATCGATTATCATACGGCTGCCGATTTGACGGGACAAGCCAATTATTTGGGCGTTTCTATTCAAGCGGATATTATTAAGCAAAAATTACCCACTAATAATGGTGGTTTTACAGCCCTAAAATTTGGCAAAACCAATCCCGAAATGTACACTAAATTGAGTTCTAATCATCCAATAGATTTGTGTCGTTATCAAGTGATAAATTGTTATTCGGGTCGAATAAATCTCATTAATTCTGGTGGAGAATCAACAGGTAAAAATGATTTAAACGAAGCCATAAAAACTGCGGTTGTCAATAAAAGAGCAGGCGGAGCAGGATTAATTATGGGTCGAAAAGCGTTTCAAAGACCGTTTAACGAAGGTGTTGAATTGATAACTGCCGTACAAGAAATTTATTTGTCAAATGAAATTACGATTGCTTAATTTATCATAATTCGATTGACTAAATGTAAGAATTATACAATTTAATCTTAAAATTATATAACTTGAAAAAACTGTTTTAATGGAACTTTGTGTTTTTGATTAGACTAATTATAATAAAATTAGTAAAGCATTAAAAACAAACTAATTCTATGACAAAAATGAAAATCTTACTACTAATATCAGGTACATTTTTAACACTATTTATTTTGTTTCAAATATATTCAGTAATGGCAACAGAAAAATCAGAAACGCAACCTTACAAGGTTATTAAAATAGAAAAAGAGTACGAAGTGAGGTATTATCCATCGGCAACAATGGCAATGATAACCTCATCTGCAAGAACTTACAAAGAATTGGGTAGTTCTGGTTTTACAAAATTAGCGGGTTATATTTTTGGTGGCAACCAAGAAAAAAAACAAATTGCAATGACTTCTCCCGTTCACATGGATGTTGGCGATTCGGTTTCGACTATGGCTTTTGTGATGCCAATTAATTACAATAAAAGCAATTTGCCAATACCTAACAATTCGGAAGTAACCATTAAAACCGTTCCCGAAGAATATGTGGCAGCAATACGATTTGGTGGAATTGCATCGAGTAATGACATCAAAAAAAATACCGAATTACTCGAAAATGCTTTAAAAACCAATCACTTGTCTTATTACGGTCACTTTCGATATTTGGGATATGATCCGCCTTATAAATTTTTTGCAAGAAGAAACGAGATTATAGTTTCTGTAAATTGGACTGTCAAATAGATTAGTAAATTGGTTATAAATTATGGAAGAAAACCTGAA
>JAYUFL010000171.1:0-3686 GCA_043738745.1 Bacteroidota bacterium | reverse complement strand
AACGTCTCGTGGCTTGGCGTCAGTTGGGGGTTTGGTTAGCCAAATGTATCGAATAAAAAACCAACTTCCAAACACAAAACCAACTTTAAAGTTCGCCTAAAACCCCAATTGCGCCAAACCGCTGTTGGCAGATGCCCATTTATCCGTGATGTTGCTTTTACTACTCGTTATTTGTTTTTTGTTATTCAATATTTGTTTTTTACCTTTTAATCATAGTATTTTAGTATGTCTTAAAAGTATTTTACCATTCGTTAAATGTTATTTACTACGCCTTAAAATAAATTTACTATTCATTAAAAGTATTTTACTATTACTTAAAAGTGTTTTACTATTTGTTATTAGTAATTGTTTGTTTAATAATAGTATTTTACTACGCAATAAAATAAATTGTACAATGAATAAAAGAAAAGTGCGGTAGCACTTTACTTTTATTTTCCTGATTTTCTTCTGTTATCGTCTTTGCATAACATTTGGCAATTTATTTCTATTGTTTTTCCGCCTTCGTGCCAAGGTGTTATATGGTCGCCTTCCATTTCGGAAATATCATAATGTTTTTTGCAAATCGGGCAATTACCTTTTTGTTTTTCATAAACTTTTTGTTTTATGCTGTCTGAAAATGTGCGAATTCCTAAAAACCTTTCGTCTCTTGTTAATATATAGGAATAAATTCCACTCTTTTTTTCGACTTCATCATCTGCAATTAATTTTGCAGTTTCTTCTTCAATTGCTTTTGTGTCAAAAATTTCGTCTTTGTACTTATTGTAAAGAAATCCCCATTCAATTCCTTTCATAAATTTTTTTCTTTTTACTACAAATGTTGCTTCGACCCAAGAAATAACATCTTGAAAATATCGCCAAAGTGCGCTTGCGTTTTGGTCGTGTTGATGATTGCCCATATAAACCTCAATATTTCCTTTAGAAATCCAATCGATTGCAGTTTCAAAATATTCTTGCCTAATTGCTGAACCATTAAGATAATCGCTACCGATTTGAGTTGCTACACAACCGCTTTTGCTAAAATATCGTTTTGCATCTGAAACCCAAGAACCTGAATAAACTGCGTTACGCAGTTCTTGTTCGGTTAGTTTTTCTCCTGCAATATTTATCGTTTTGAACCATTCTAATTTTTCGCTGTCTGTTCCGCTACACACATAAACCATCAATTTATAATCTAATATTTTCTTTTGCTCGTCGTTTTGCAAATTATCAAAACCTTTGAACATATGAAAAAAATCTCCGTTTACATATTGGCATAGTGAAATTGTACGTTGTTGTCCGTCGATAACTTCAAAATTTCCGTCTTCTCGAACTGCCCAATACATTACGTTTAATGGATAATTTTTGTTAACGGTATCAATTACAGCATCACGTTGTTTGTCTTTGTAAATAAATTCACGTTGATATGGTGGACGTATATCGAGTTTTCCTCCAAACCCAATAACGCCATTTTCGGCGTTGTCTTCAAATCCATTGGTTAAATCTCGGACAGTAATTTCTTTTAATTCTATATTCATATTCTAATATTTTTTATGACAACTCTTGCGTAAATTTCTTTTGCATCAATTTTAAATCGGCTAACTTTTCCTGTTAGTTCTTCAACTAAAACTCTATCAATTCCTAAGATTTCAAATTGCGCTGGATTATATTTGTCAATAAATGTTATTGGAACGCCCATCAATCCTTTATAATCCATTGGAATTTCGGCAACTTTGTTTATGTTGATTGCATTATAATTATCATAAGTAGGATAATCAGTTTCATTTCCGTAATATTTTTTGTGAAGAATTAAATCTTCGTGTCGTTTTTTGTTGTCTAAATTTGTAAACCAATAAACACTACCCATACTAAAATACTTTTGACCATCGACAACTTTAATTCTTGTTTCAGTTTCTATGTCGTAATGTTCGGGAACTTTAAACCATTTTGTTCCACCGTTGTCCACGCCAGTCCAAATTTTGTTTTCTTTAACGAGTTTAAAAATTTCTTTATATGTTAGATTATTTTGGTTTCCGATAATCAAAAACTTTTTATCGTATTCTATTAATTGAGCAACATATTCTCTAAATAATGAAAATGGCGGATTGGTTACAACTATATCGGCTTGCTTTAAAAGTTCAATACTTTCTTGATTACGAAAATCTCCATCGCCAATTAAATCAATTATTCCAATTTCTTCAGCGTCTGGAACTTTGTTTCCGTTTTTGTCTCCATTATATTCGAGGTAAATTGCTTTTTCGGATTTGTGTCGACTAAATAAATCTTTATCTTGGTTTTTGTAACAAGTTGTTATTAATTTTTTCAATTCTAAACTTTCAAATTTATATGAGAAATAATGAAAGAAATTACTAATTCTTGGATCATCGCAATTACAAAAAACAACTTTATTTTTAAAATGTTCTTTATAATGTGTTAGTTCTTTTGCTATATCAGTAAGTTCAGTATAAAATTCATCGTTTTTTCCTGATTTTGCTTTTTTTAAATTATTATTTAGTGATTTCTTTTCCATTTATTTTTTAGTTGCTACGCAAAAATAGTATTTTTAAATTTGAATTTAATAACAAATCAAAAAAGGGTTTTGCGTTAGCAAAACCTTTTTATTTTTATTTTTTTTTTACTTTTTTCAAGTTTCTTTTTTCTGCGTTTCGTGTCGCTCTTGGGTTTCTGCCAACGTTTTGCAGCTTGGCGTCAGTTGGGGATTTGGTTAGCCAAATGTATAAATTAAAGACTGAACTTCCAAGTACAAAACCAACTTTAAAGTTTGCCTAAAACCCCAATTGCGCCAAACCGCTGTTAGTGGCTGGCAAAATTAGTCTACCATTTCAGTTTCTATTTCAGTTAAGATTTTTATTAATTTGTTTACATCTTCTTTGTCTAAAGTTATGTAACCATTATTTTCAAAACTCTCTCCAGGTTCTCCAACTTTAATAAAAAGACTTCCTTTGTCGTTTAAGTAACATTCCATTTCATTACTATTCTCGTCTGTAAAAACTGTTCTTGTTGCCATTCTTAATTTTATTTTAAATTATTTTCCACTTTATTTTAGTTGCAGATATTTTTTCGTTTTCAATTCTATTTTCAGACAAAATTTTAAAGCCGTTTTTTTTGTAAAACTCTATTGGAGATTTATACCTTTCACCATTTAGTTTGAAATCATTTTCGTGGTCAATTACCCAACCATTTAATTCTTTTTCGACATTTTTCAATTCGTTTAGCAATAAAGTTCCAAATCCTTTTCCGTGAACTTCACTTTTGATTATTATTGCAAACCAAATTTGATTTTCTCTCAAAAATGTAAAAGCCCAACCATTTATATTTTTGTTTTTGTCAACCAATAAATAATGTTTTGTTTCCGTTAAATTTCCTAAATAATTTTCAAAATCACTAACTTTTTCGTAACTCAATTTTTTAGGATATTCATTATTCCAAAGTTGACAAATATTTACTTTTTGTTCAATTGTTAATGTTTTTTCAGTAATTATTTTCATTGTTTCTTTTCTGCGTCATTTTTGGATTGCTTGCCACTAACGTCTCGTGGCTTGGCGTCAGTTGGGGATTTGGTTAGCCAAATGTATCGATTAAAGACCGAACTTCCAAGTACAAAACCAACTTTAAAGTTTGCCTAAAACCCCAATTGCGCCAAACCGCTGTTAACTGCCGTATTTTTACGTCAGTTGAATTTTACTTTT
>JAYUFL010000170.1:0-10303 GCA_043738745.1 Bacteroidota bacterium | reverse complement strand
CAAATGCTTGGATGGATAGTTTTAGGTCATTGCTAAATAGATTTGACACAACAATAGCAAGTTGGTTAGGCTTTAATTATCTTGCTTTCATAATAATTACGCTAAATTTTTTTAATACAAATAAGTTTAAAATGACCTCATAATTTTAAATTAAAGACATCTTTAAAAAATAAAAAAGATATAAATATGGAATACACTATAATTAGAGCATAAACTGAAACATATTGCTGACGAAGACCATATTTGTATAAAAAGAGTAGATTTACTATAAAAAATAGTATTTCAAGAGAGTATTGAAAAATAGCCTGTTTTTTTATGCTAAATTTTTTGGAAGCAAATATTTGTTAAATAATTCAGAATAAAATCTATTAAAAAATGCGCTGAAATTTCAGCGCGTTTTTTATACTACAATAATCCAAAAAATAAAAATGGTTATTTACCCAATTCATTAACATAATAGAAATAAAATAGAAGTTTTATTTTTTAGAATTAAGCATATAAAAAAACTACTTTCAATGAAAGTAGTTTTTTTATATGCATTTTAGTTTGAATTATTTTTTCTTCAAAAATTCATCAACTAATTCGGGTTGCATAATACTTTCAACGAAAGTATATGCACCAGTTTTTGGAGATTTCACCATCTTAATTGCTTTAGACAATCTTTTAGATGCTGTTTGTAACGATGCTACGGTTTTCTTTGCCATGATTCAAATGTTTTATTTAAAATTTAATAAAATTCTCAAAATGTAACCACTTGAAAGTTTTACTAAAATCTCTAATTATTATTTAATTTCTTTATGAACAGTTACACGTTTCAAAACTGGATTAAATTTTTTAATCTCAAGTCTGTCTGGAGTGTTTTTTTTGTTCTTTGTTGTTATATATCTTGAAGTACCTGCTACACCAGATGTTTTGTGTTCAGTACATTCTAAAATTACTTGTATTCTGTTGCCTTTCTTTGCCATTTTGCTTAGTATTTATTGGAATGGATTATTTAATAAATCCTTCTGACTGTGCTTTTTTCAAAACTGCAGATATTCCATTTTTATTTATTGTTTTTATTGTAGATGCTGCTACTCTAAGAGTAATCCATCTATCTTCTTCGGGAAGATAAAAACGCTTTTTAACTAAGTTAACAGAAAATTTTCTCTTAGTTTTATTCATAGCGTGAGAAACGTTATTTCCTACCATCGCTCTTTTACCTGTAAGGTCGCAAACTCTTGACATTATACTTATCTTTTATCGTTAATCAAATTCAGGGTGCAAATAAACGAAAAATAAACGGATGAACAAAATTATTAATCCACATTTTTTAAAATTTCTTTTTGCAATATTTCAAAACTTTTATTAACGGCTCTATCTATCACTTTTTCACGTGGTTGTCCAAAACTAAATTCTTCTACAATCACCTCATTTGGTGTTGCTAAAGCGATAAAAACAACTCCAAGTTCTGCACCTGAATCTGCTTTTGATGGACCAGCGTTACCCGTTGTAGCAATTGCATAGTCGGTTTTCATAATTTTTTGAACACTCAAAGCCATTTGTTTGGCAACATTTGCACTCACGACGGAATTTTTTTCAATAAACGATTTCGGAATACCCAAAACATCAACTTTAGTTTGAGTTGCATACGAAACAATACTTCCTTTGAAATATTGAGAACTTCCAGCAACCGACGAAATTATTTGTGCAATTTTACCACCAGTACAACTTTCTGCAGTAGAGATTGTTCGTTTTTTTTGTGATAATAATCGACCAATCACAACTTCTATTGTTTCATCTTCGGAAAACCCAACTATTATTTCACCTATTATTTTGGTTAAAGAAACTACTAACCCTTCTATTGTTTTTTCGAGTAAATTTTTATCTGTTCCTCGAGCAGATAATCGCAAACGAACACGACCTGGACTCGGTAAATAGGCTAGTTTTATAAAACTAGGCAAATTATTTTCCCAATCTTCGATACGTTCAGCAATAATGCTTTCGCCTTGTCCATAGGTTAAAATTGTTTTATGCAAAATATAGGGTCGTTCGTACTCTCTAACGATTTTTGGAATAATTTCATTAGTTATGATGCTTTTCATTTCGTAAGGAACGCCTGGCAATGAAATAAAAACTGTATTTTCTTTCTTGATCCACATTCCAGGAGCCGTGCCAACAGCATTGTGCAAAACTTGACACATCGATGGCACAAGTGCTTGGTCTTTATTGATTTGTGATGCTGGAATTTTTAAAACTTTTTCAAATAGAGCAACAACATGATCCTCAACATCTTGATTTCTAATTAATTTGTCATTGAAATATTCACAAATAGTATGCTTTGTAATATCGTCTTTAGTTGGACCTAATCCACCTGTTATTACAACTAAATCGACAGCATTTTGAAGTTTTGCAAACGTTTCGAGAATATGATGTTTATTATCCGAAATCGAAATCATTTCGCAAATTTCTACTCCAATTTTGTCTAATGATTTAGCTATAAATCCCGAATTAGTATCAGTTATTTGCCCGATAAGTATTTCGTCTCCAATAGTTACAATTGTTGCTTTCAAGAGTTTGGTTTGTTTTATAAATTACCTTAAATTATTATTTTAGAAAAATATAAAGTTAAATACTCATTCTAAAATCCTCGATAACTGGATTTACTTTACTGAAATCGGTTTCTTGAACAAATAATTCAAATGGAGTATTTTTTGCAGATTTATTGATTTGAATATTGTTTTTTAAAACGGTTTCAACTCCAATTGCTTCAATTTTTATTTGTAACTCGATGGCTAGTTTTTGATTACCCGAAAATATTTTCATTAATCCCATAATTTTTGTTGTAAGTTATATGTTGTAAGTTTTAAACTAAAAACTAATTTTCTTCACTAAATTCGAAAAAAACTGGTTCAATCATAATTTTATTTGCCAATGTTTCAACTCTTTCGGTGATGGTACTGCAAAAAAATAGTTTTTGTGTTTTTTCAATACTACTGCAAAGTCTTTGAATTACGGCGTCAAATCGGTTTTTGAAAAGTAATTCGGAGTCATCTACAACAAACATTTTCACGGTATTGATATTAAATCCAGCCGACGAAAAAAGTGCATTTATTCGATTTGGAGTTCCAATTAAAATATCCAATCCTAGTGAAATGATGTTTTTATCGTAGTCGATATCTCCTTTGTCGTGAACGCCAAGAATACTTAAATCGTGGTAAGTTCCGTATTTTAGGAAAAGAGACTCTATTTCTAGTACTTTCTCTTTATTTTCGACCATTATTAATGCTCTTGTGCTTTCGTCTTTTGTTTTTTCAAGTTTTTGA
The DNA here is from genome assembly GCA_043738745.1 of Bacteroidota bacterium. Lineage (GTDB taxonomy): Bacteria > Bacteroidota > Bacteroidia > Flavobacteriales > Flavobacteriaceae > Flavobacterium. The sequence continues at coordinate 6,998 of JAYUFL010000170.1, read as the reverse complement.
ATAACATTTATTACAATAGTTGTTGTTTTTCCTGTTCCAAAATCGGATTGAATTACCGCGTCTGCACCACTTTTTATGGTAGAGAAAGTTTCTTGTTGCATTTCATTGGCTACAGTTAAACCATTTTCGATGAGTGCTTTTTGAAGATTTTCGTTTATTTTTTTTAGTTTCATTTTTTTGTTCCCCCTTTTGGGAGTTAGGGTGGTATTTTATTTTGATGCAAACATCTTCACATCATTTTCCGAAATTTCGCTTCCGCCCAAAATTATCAATCTTTCGATTATGTTTCGGAGTTCACGAATGTTTCCTGTCCAATCATATTCTTGCAACAATTTTATTGCCTCTTTTGTGAAATATTTTATTGTATTACCTTGTTCAGAGGCTATTTTTTCGGTAAAATGTTCGATTAATAATGGAATATCGTCTCGACGGTCATTTAATGCTGGAACTTTTATCAAAATAACTGCTAAACGGTGATACAAATCTTCACGGAAACGACCTTCGGCAATTTCGAGTTTCAAGTCTTTGTTTGTTGCTGCAATAACCCGAACATTGACTTTTATGTCTTTGTCGGCACCAACTCTTTGTATTAAATTTTCTTGCAATGCTCGCAAAACTTTAGCTTGTGCTGTCAAACTCATATCACCAATTTCATCCAGAAAAATAGTTCCGCCATCTGCCGATTCGAATTTTCCTGCTCGATCTTTTATAGCTGATGTAAAAGCACCTTTCACGTGTCCAAACAATTCACTTTCAATTAATTCACTTGGAATTGCAGCGCAATTGACTTCAATTAACGGGAAGCTAGCACGTTCGCTTTTTTCGTGTAATTGATGAGCAACAAGTTCTTTTCCTGTTCCGTTTGGTCCAGTTATTAAAACTCTGGCTTCGGTTAGTGCGACTTTATCAACCATTAATTTTATGTGGTTAATAACTTCGCTTTTTCCAATCATTTCATAGTTTTTATTGATCTTTTTCTTTAGAATTTTGTTTTCTACGATAAGTTGTTTTTTGTCCAATGCATTTCTGACTGTATTCAATAATCTATTCAAATCGGGTGGTTTTGAGATATAATCGAAAGCACCTAATTTCATAGAATGAATGGCGGTTTCCATATCGCCATGACCAGAAATCATGACCATTGGAATTTCGGGCTTTATTTTTTTGACGGCTTCCAAAAGTTCAATTCCGTCTATTTTCGGCATTTTTATATCGCACAAAACTAAATCGTAATCTTGGTTTTTAATTTTTTCTAAACCTTGCAATCCGTCTTCGGCTTCTTCTACTTGATAGGTTACGCTTTCTTCGGAAAGTATTTTGGTTAGTACACGTCGGATTGCGGCTTCGTCTTCGATGATTAGAATTTTGCTCATATTATAGTTTCAAAAGTGCAAAGTTACAAAGTTTCGGAAGAAAAATTCAGTCTCTTTTTTAATTAATATTTTAACCATTTATAAAGTTCTCGCCAAGTTGGTTTTTTGCCATACATTAAAATACCAACTCTGTAAATTTTGGCTGCGAACCAAACCACCAAAAAAAATGTTGCAAACAAAATAGATATCGAAATAAGTACTTGCCACCAAGGCACGCCAAACGGAATGCGCATCATCATGACAATTGGCGAAGTTAAGGGAATAAATGAAAAAACGGTGGCAATTGTGCCGTGTGGATCGTTTATTACTGTAAAAAAACCAATGTAAACACCTAAAACCAATGGCATAATGATTGGTAAAAGAAATTGTTGCGAATCGGTTTCGGAATCGACAGCTGCACCAATTGCTGCGTAAAATGAACTGTATAAAAAGTAACCACCAATGAAATAAACCATAAAACTGATTAAAATTGTTACAATTGGCAAAGTCCAGATTTCTGCTAAATACATTTTGGCGTTTATGGCAAATTCTGATTGTGCCGATTGTAATAATTCTGGCGGAATTTTGGCAGTTGGAGTAGCATTTATTCCAAAAAAAGCAGATGCTACAAACATAAAAATTAGTCCAAGAATTGCCCAAATAAAAAATTGTAAAATTCCCGCAAGCGATGTTCCAATGATTTTGCCCATCATTAATTGAAACGGTTTAACCGATGAGACAATTATTTCTATAATCCTATTTGTTTTTTCTTCAATAACGCTGCGCATGACCATATTTCCATATATAATTATGAACATCATGATGAGGTAACCAAATGCGCCACCGATGATAATTTTTATTTCGTTTAATCCTTTTAGCGTTGCTTTTCCGTTGGCTTTTATTAATGAAATAGTAACTTTGGATTGTGCTTTACGTATTGCAATTGTATCGAGTTTGGCAGTTTCGAAGTTGTTTTTGGTGATTTTGTTTTCGATTATTTCTTGTAAATTGGTAATTTGCGAAATGCTTGGGCTGTCGTTGGAAATGTATTGGATTTGGGTTTCAAGAGTTTTAATATTCTGTGAACTTGGAATAAAAATTAAGCCTTCGTAACTATCACGAACAATGCTGTCTTTTAGAATTTTCATTTCTACATTCGAAAAATCTACATATTTGTATTCTTGGTTCGATTTGAATTCTTTTGCAAAAATGTGGCTTTCGTCGTGAATTGCAATTGTTTTTTGGTCGGCTTTTATAGATGATAAATAACCAACAAAACCAGCAATTCCGACAAACAAAAGCGGGCTCAAAAAAGTCATTACAACAAATGATTTGTTTCGAACTTTGGCAGAGAATTCTCGTTTTATGATGAGTTTTAAGATTTTCATTTTTAAGACTATTTGACTGTTTGAATAAAAATATCGTTTACACTCGGAATTTTCTCTAAAAAATGAGTTACTTGACCATTAGTAATCAATAAGTTCAATAATTCGTTTGAAGACGAGTTGCCAATTTCGATTTCGAGTTTTAATTCTTGGTTTAAAGATTTGAAATTGGTTTTCGAAACCTTGAATTTTTGACTTAATCGAGAAATTAAAATTTCGCTACTTTCTGTTAGAATCCCAACTTCGTAAGAATTTGTTCGGAATTGGCGTTTGATATCGTCAATTTTTCCGTCTAATAATTTGTTAGATTTATGTATCAATGCAATCTCGTCGCACAATTCTTCTACGCTTTCCATGCGATGTGTCGAAAAAATTATTGTTGCGCCTTTTTGTTTTAATTCGAGAATTTCGTCTTTAATAATATTGGCATTTACAGGGTCGAAACCAGAAAAAGGTTCGTCAAAAATCAATAATTTAGGTTGGTGCAAAACGCAAACCACAAACTGAACTTTTTGCGCCATTCCTTTAGAAAGTTCTTCTATCTTTTTGTTCCACCAACCCTTAATTTCGAGTTTATCGAACCAATAATCGAGTTGTTTTTTGGCATCATATTTCGACAATCCTTTGAGTTGTGCCAAATACAAGCATTGTTCGCCGACTTTCATCGATTTGTACAAACCTCGTTCTTCGGGCATATAGCCAATTTGTTGTACATGTTTGGGTTGCAAAATTTCGCCATCTAGGAAAACTTGCCCACTATCTGGCATTGTTATTTGATTGATAATCCTAATTAATGATGTTTTCCCAGCACCATTTGGTCCTAAAAGACCATAAATTGAGCCTTTTCGAACAGATAACGAAACTTGATTAAGTGCAGTATAATTTCCATATTGTTTGACAACATTTTTGACTTCGAGAATTGGATTCATTCTTCAAGAATTGGTTTTGGTAAATGTAGATGTTTTTTAGGTATAAGTTTTTAATTATTAGACTAAAAACAAACAAAATGTTACAAAAAACCCACCTCTATTTTCATAGAGATGGGAAAAAAGAATAGATTTTAAATCTACTCAAAAAAAATCATGAAAACATATCTTTTACTTTTTCAAAGAAAGATTTATCTGTTTTTTCGGGTTGCGGTATAAAATTTTCACTCGAAATATTATTCTCAAAGAAACCTCTTTGATCTTTGCTCAAGTTTTTTGGAGTCCAAACATTCACATGCACCAATAAATCTCCGTTTCCGTAACCGTTTATCGATGGAATTCCTTTTCCTTTCAATCTTAATATTTTTCCAGATTGAATGCCTTCTTCAAGTTTGATTCTCACTTTTCCGTTTACGGCTTCGATATCTTTCGAAATTCCAAGAACGGCTTCGGGCAAACTAATATATAAATCATAATGGAGATTTTCGCCTTCACGTTTCAAAAATTCGTGTTCGGCTTCTTCGATTGCAACTATCAAATCACCTGGAATTCCATTTCCTGGGGCATCGTTTCCTTTGTTAGAAACTTTTAGTTGCATGCCATCAACAACTCCTGCCGGAATTTTTATAGAAACCGTTTCGTCTTCAACAATCATGCCTTGTGCATCCGCATCGGCTGGACGTTTGTCAATCATTTGTCCTGCTCCGCCACAAGTTGGGCAAGTCGATGCTGATTGCATTCTGCCTAAAATTGTGTTCGTAACTCGCATAACTTGACCTTGACCGTTGCAAGTTGAACATGTTTTGTAGGTTACACCTTTTGCTTGAACTTTACGTTTTACTTTTACTTTTTTCTCTACACCATTTGCAATTTCTTCTAAAGTTAGTTTTACTCTAATTTTGAGACTGCTACCTTTAACTCGACGTTGACCTCCGCCACCTCCTCCAAATCCACCAAAACTTCCGCCACCGCCAAAAATGTCTCCAAATTGACTAAAAATATCGTCCATATTCATTCCGCCTCCACTATAACCACCTCGTCCGCTACCGCCACCATTGTCAAATGCTTGGTGACCAAAACGGTCGTATTGTGCTTTTTTCTGTGGATCGCTCAAAACTTCGTAGGCTTCTGCGGCTGACTTGAAATTCTCTTCTGCAGCAGCATTTCCTGGGTTCTTGTCAGGGTGAAATTCTATTGCTTTCTTGCGATAGGCTTTTTTTATTTCGGCTTCTGTAGAACTTTTAGAAACACCTAATATGTCGTAAAAATCTTTTTTCATTTTATTTTTTTAGTTTCCGATTACAACTTTTGGGAAACGAATGATTTTGTCTCCTAATTTGTATCCTTTTTCGATTACATCAACAATTTTTCCTTTTAAATTAGGACTTGGTGATGGAATTTGTGTAATTGCTTCTGCAAAATCGGCGTTGAAAATATCTCCGATTTTAATTTCTACTTCTTCTAAACCTTTAGAAACTAATGTTGATTTTAATTTTTCGAAAATCAATTCAACTCCAACGATTAGTACATTATCATCAGTTTTTTTGATTTCGGTTAATGCTCTATCAAAATCGTCAACAACTGGCAAAATGGCTTGTAAAACTTCTTGATTGGCAGTTTTAAAAGATTCGATTCTTTCTTTGGTTGTTCGTCTTTTGTAATTTTCGAATTCTGCAAAAAGACGAACATATTTGTCTCTTTCGTTGGCTAAATCTTGAGTTAATTGCTCTTCTATAGACAACTCAATTACCTCTTCAGCAATATGTTGTTCTCCGTTTGCATTACTTTCTAAAGTAACATCATCAAATTCTTGGTCTAATTCTGTATTTTCAGTGGTCATTTTTGTTTTATCTTTTTTATTTTGAAATATATTCTTAAACATTTTAATTTTATTTATACATAGCAAAATTGTTGCCACAAGTAAAATAGTGTCAAAATGGCATATTTTTGTGATAAAAGAAATATAGGATAAAGAAAAAATTATATGTTTTTCAAAATATTTTCCAAAGCACTATCAATATTTGGAAATTTGAATTGAAAACCTTCATTAATGGCTTTTTTAGAAGAAATATTTTTGTTAGTGAACAACAATTCGCTCATGTCGCCAAGGATTAATTTCATTATAAATCTTGGTATGTTAGGCATAAATAAAGGTTTTTTGAGAATTCTAGCGATGGTTTTAGTTAGTTTCTCATCAGAAACGGTTTCTGGAGCAACCGCATTGTAAACGCCTTCGGAATTGTTTTTGAGTAAAAAATAATACAAATGCACAACATCATATATATGTATCCAAGATTGAATCTGTTTTCCAGAACCAAAACTTGAGCCCAAGCCTAGTTTTATTGGTTTCAAGATCTCGGCAAGTGCGCCACCATCTTTGTCATAAACAATTCCAGTTCGCAATTTACACACTTTTATTGCTAATAATTTGAATTGATCTACAGATTCCTCCCATTTCACAACCACATTACTCAAAAAACCATCAGCAGTTTCGGTTTCGGATTCTGTATAAATTTTATTAGAACTATCTGTATAAATGGCGGTTCCTGATGCCGAAATAATTTGTTTTACTTGGTGCGGATTTTTTTTTAAGGTATTAAACAACAAATTCGAAGATAAAACCCGACTTTCGATAATTTCTTGTTTGTAGGATTTAGTCCAACGTTTTGCAATATTAGCGCCTGCTAAATGAATAATTGCTTTGACACCAATAAGACAATTCTCGTCTATTTTACTTTCTTCGGGATTCCAATAAAAACCTTGATAATTGAGTTTATTTTCGATTTTGGTTTTCGAAGTCGATAAATAATTTACCGATATGTTTTGTTCAATCAACAATTTTGATAATTGTTTGCCAAGAAGTCCAGTCGCGCCAGTTATTAAAACTTTCATTTTTTATTTAGTTTAAAATTGTATAAAACCGTTTTTAAAGTATAAAACTATCAAAGAAGTAATTTAAACTTATTTGTTAATTAAAAACGGGTTGACGAAATTTGTGTTGCAAAACATAATCATTTCAAAATCAAACCTTATGTATATTGTACTTGACAAAGATATAATAAAAAGCGACACGAGTTTGAAAAGCGAACTGGCGAAGCAAATTGTTGCTTATTTACCATTAGCAAAAAGAGGTTTTCAAGTAACAGTTCCATTAGAAGAAATAGTAAATTCGGTACTTTATAAGTTAAAAACAGGTGTTCAATGGCATCCACTGCCAGTAAAATCATTATTTGATTATGAATTCTTAACATGGCAATCGGTTTATTATCATTATCGTAAATGGTGCAAGACAGGTGTTCTAAAGAATAGTTGGATAAGTATTTTAGAAAAGAATA
>JAYUFL010000169.1:0-3728 GCA_043738745.1 Bacteroidota bacterium | reverse complement strand
AAAATGAGCCCGATAAAATATCGAACTCATTATTATCAAAATTAATTATAAATTTGTCTAACTTTTTGGGTGCAGTCTATTTGCTCGGGTTTTTATATTTATCAGAAATCTAATATTTAGATTAATATCTGTAATATTCTGGTTTGAATGGTCCATCAACGCCAACGCCAATATAATCTGCTTGGTCTTTGCGCAAAACTTCTAGTTCAACTCCTAATCTTTCAAGGTGCAACATGGCTACTTTTTCATCTAAATGTTTTGGTAACATGTAAACATTATTTTCGTAGTTTGCTGAGTTTTTCCACAACTCGATTTGAGCCAAAACTTGGTTTGTGAATGAAGTGCTCATTACAAAACTTGGGTGTCCAGTTGCACAACCAAGGTTTACCAAACGACCTTCGGCAAGAACCAAAATATCTTTTCCTTCGATTGTGTATTTATCAACCTGAGGCTTAATTTCAATTTTAGTATTGCCATAAGTACTGTTTAACCAAGCCATGTCTATTTCATTGTCAAAATGTCCGATATTACAAACAATCGTTTTATCTTTCATTTTTCTGAAATCTGCTTCTAGAACAATATCTTTATTTCCAGTTGCAGTACAAACAATATCAGCAGTAGCTATAACAGTTGATAATTTTTTAACTTCAAATCCGTCCATTGCAGCCTGCAAGGCACAAATTGGATCCGTTTCAGTTACTGTTACAATAGACCCAGCACCTTTAAACGAAGCTGCCGTTCCTTTTCCAACATCACCATATCCGCAAACTACAACACGTTTTCCTGCTAACATAACATCGGTAGCACGACGAACCGCATCAACAGCAGATTCTTTGCAACCATATTTGTTATCGAATTTCGATTTTGTAACCGCATCATTAACATTGATTGCAGGCATTGGCAACGTTCCAGCTTTTACTCTTTCGTAAAGTCTGTGAACACCAGTTGTAGTTTCCTCAGACAAACCTTTTATTCCAGCAATCAATTCTGGAAATTTATCAATAACCATATTCGTCAAATCTCCACCATCATCAAGAATCATATTCAATGGTTTTCTATCTTCACCAAAGAAAAGAGTTTGCTCAATACACCAGTCAAAATTAACTTCGTCAAGACCTTTCCAAGCATAAACCTGAATTCCAGCAGCAGCAATTGCAGCCGCAGCCTCATCTTGAGTAGAGAAAATATTGCATGATGACCAAGTCACTTCTGCTCCAAGAGCAATCAAAGTTTCAATCAAAACTGCAGTTTGAATTGTCATGTGCAAACATCCTGCAACACGAGCACCTTTTAGAGGTTGTTCGTTTTTGTATTCCGTACGAAGTGCCATTAAACCGGGCATTTCTGCTTGCGCTAATTCAATTTCTTTTCTTCCCCAAGCCGCTAGAGAAATGTCTTTAACTTTGTAAGCCACAAATGGCATAGTTGCTGTACTCATATTATATAGTATATTTGTATTTAAATATTTATTGCAAATTTACGTACTAGATTTGTAATTAAAAAACATTTATTAATAATTATGAATTGTTTATATATCTAATGAATTAGTAATCAGAAAAATAATTTTTTATTTGCAGAGAATCACAACATTATTATATGCCTTTATTCAAGACCATAACTCATAATTCAATAATAAAAACTTATGTTTGGAAAATTTCCGAAACCTTCGATTCGCTTTTTTCGGATATAATTCTGAACGAAAAATCTCAAATTAGACTAAAAAATATGAAATCCGAAATGCACCAACGTGGATTTCTTTCAGTTCGAAAATTGTTGCAAATAGCAGGATATTCAGATTTCGATTTGTATTACGACGAATCGGGGAAACCTCATTTGTCAGATAATAAGTTCATTTCTATTTCGCATTCGCACGAAATGTCGGCAATAATTATCAGTAATGAACCTGTAGGAATTGATCTCGAGATTAAAAAAGAGAAGTCCTTAAAAATCGCTTCAAAATTTATGGATATTTTTCATTTGAAAAATTTATCAATTGAAGATAAAATAAAAAAAGCAACTGTAATTTGGGGGATAAAGGAGACCATTTTTAAAATTAAAAACCAAAAAGGAATCAGTTTTTTGCATCATATTTTCGAAGACGAATTTCAATTATCAGATAATAAAACTCAAGCAGAATTAAGATTTAATAATAAGGTAGAGAGTTTCGAAATTAATTTTCAGGAAATCGAGGATTATGTTTTGGTTTGGGGATTCTATAAATAAAATTTCTTTTGCATCTTTGTAAACCATTAAAGTAAAATGAAATCCATATACAACGAAATCCTTCAATCAAAAAAATTCAATCAAAAATTAGTAGCAATACTTATCGATCCTGATAAAATCGATTTATCAAAGGTTGAAATAGTATCCAATAAAATAAATCAATCGCTTGCAACACACATTTTTGTTGGTGGAAGTTCGTTTGATGGAAATCATTTGGATGAAATTATTATACAATTAAAATTAAATATTAAACTTCCGATTATATTATTTCCAGGAAATCCATCGCAAATTTCCGACAAAGCGGATGGAATTTTATTTTTGAGTTTAATTTCGGGTAGAAATCCCGATTATTTAATCGATCATCAGGTCAATGCCGTGCCAACTCTAAAAAAAACAAATCTAGAGATTATTTCAACTGGATATATTCTTGTCGAGAGCGGTAAAAAAACTGCTGTTGAACTTGTGAGTGAAACGAAATCGTTATCCAAAAACAATCCAAATTATATTTTGCAAACCGCACAAGCAGGGGAAATGTTGGGTAATAAACTCATGTATCTCGAAGCAGGAAGTGGAGCCGATTTGCCAATTTCAGAAGAAATTATTAATCTTGTTTCCAAAAACATTAAAATTCCGTTAATCGTTGGTGGAGGCATTCGTTCGTTATCCGAAATTACAAAAGCGCAAAATGCTGGAGCCGATTTAGTTGTAATTGGAACTGCTTTTGAAAAAAATATTAATTTTTTCAAATTTTAAAATATGATAGATTTTTTTATAAACGCATATAAAAACGCAACAAACACCAAAATGTTTTTAGAATTTATAGCATTCGTATTTGGAATTATTAGCGTTTGGTTTGCCAAAAAAGAAAATATTTGGGTTTATCCGACAGGTTTGGTTTCGACAATAATTACGGTTTATTTATTATATCAAGCCCAATATTTTGGTGATATGACCATGAATTTTTATTATTCGATAATGAGTATTTATGGTTGGATTATGTGGACAAAAAATAAAAATCAGCCCGAACTCGGAATTACCAGAACTAATAATAAAGAAAAATTAATTGGTATAGCAATGTTTTTTTTGACCATGATAATTACATATTTTGTGTACAAATTTTTTCATTATACGTTAGAAATTCCCAATTATATTGATATTTTTACATCAGGAATATTTTTTACTGCAATGTGGTACATGGCATTGAAAAAAATCGAGAACTGGACTTTGTGGATTCTTGGCGATTGCATTGCCGTTCCGCTTTTTGCGTATCGTGGACTCGGAATGCTGTCTTTACAATACTTAATTTTTACACTTTTAGCGATTTACGCCTATTTAGAATGGAACAAAACCTTGAACAACAACCAACGAGCATAATTAAAATAGCCTTGTTTGGTCCAGAATCAACCGGAAAAACTACGCTTTCTCGACAACTTGCGGAGCATTTCGATACCGTTTGGATTCCTGAGTTCGCAAGGCAGTATCTCGAGAATAAACTACAAAACCAT
>JAYUFL010000168.1:0-26966 GCA_043738745.1 Bacteroidota bacterium | reverse complement strand
GAAGGAGGTACTATGTTTGGCAAAAAATTAGTGTTATTAGAAGTTTGAGCATAAACAACGACTCCTTGAATTATAGCCAATAATATAATTAAAATACTTTTTTTCATTTCTCTCTATTTTTTATCAATTCCTTTAATTACTTTAATTCCGTCGTGTTGTATGTTGGTGTCAATGTTGACAATGTAAATGCCGCTTGGGTAGTTGCTCAGGTCAATAGGCACGGTGCGACTGGTGATGTCTTGCGTTTGCAAAAGTCTTCCGCCAAGGTCAAACAAGGTTGCCGTTCCACCTGTAAACTCGTAGCCAATGATTATATTTGTAAAACTTTCTGCAGGATTCGGGAAGGCTTCAATGCTAGCTTTCACAACTTTTGGCTTGTCTTGATCCTTGAGTTTTACTACCCAAAAATCGTTGCTCCCAAAGGTTTTTGCTTGGTCGCGAGTGCTTTTGTTTCCACTCGAACCCCCCAAAGAAGGCATTGCGCTCGAGCCGTTTGCACTATTGCTTGAGTTATTTCCATCGCCTAAACTGGGTAAGTTGATACTTCCTGTTGGGCTGTTTACACCCATTTTGAATGGATAACTTTCGTTGTTTAATTTGTCATTAATTTTCTTGGAAATTTCGTCTGTTTTGTCTTTGATGCCGCTGTTCATATCTTTTGAAACGTCACCAATGGCATTGTTTACTTCGTTCTTGGCGTTTTGAAGTTGTTTGTTATTTTGGTTGGAATCAACTCCAAGTGTATTTGTCCCAAAACCAGCATTTTGACTGTTTGTTGCAATGCTATTGATTTGTGGCGTTGCGTTTGATGTTCCCGCAAGCAAATAGCCCCCATCTCTGGTTTCGATTACTTTTTTCAATACATCTTCGCCCTCGCTGCCTACTGATTTACGCCACAATTCTTCGCCGTTTTCTGATATTTTAATCGCTACATAGTCGTTAATTTCTTTTTGGTCTTTTTGTTTTGAACTTTGTCCACTAATTTCCGATTTGGCGTAACCTCCTAGAAGCAAAGTGTGATCTTTATTCTCTACTAACGAACTCAAAATGTCAATTTCACTAATGTTATAGGTTTGTTGCCAAAGTGTTTCGCCATTGGTTTGCAGTTTCAATACCCAAAAGTCGGTTCCTTTGGTATTGCTTTTTTGTTTAGAATCCGAAACACCCGAATTGGAGTTGCCTGCTACTACAAAATTACCGTCGTAGGTTTGATGCACGACGTACAACTGGTCGTCTTTGTCACCACCAATGGTGCGTTGCCATTGCATGTCGCCCTTGCTATCGAGTTTTAATACCCAATAATCGCCAGTACCTATATTGTCTTGAGTTTTGTTGCCCGATGTAGGTGAGTTAGAATATCCTCCTACAATATAACCACCATCTATAGTAGGTTCTACACTTCGCAATTCGTCAAAATAAATCCCACCGAAGGTTTTTTGCCACATTATTTTGCCATGCGTATCTATTTCTACTAGCCAATAGTCTAAACTTCCAAAACTATCGGTAGATTTTTCGCCCGAAACATCCGAACTCGAGGAACCGCCAATGATATAACCACCATCTCTGGTTTGGTGAATGCTTTGTAGTTTTTCTTGACTGCTTCCGCCAATGGTTTTTTGCCATTCCATGTTGCCTTTGGCATCAAGTTTTACAATCCAAAAATCATCGTTGCCCCGAGAAGCATCTGTTTTATCAAAACCAATTTCAGAATTAGAAGTTCCAGCCAAAATAAATCCGCCATCGTTGGTTAAGGCAATGCTTTGCAAAAAATCTGAGCCCGATCCGCCAACGTTTTTCTGCCAGTCGAGATCGCCATTTTCTTTCATTTTCCAAACCCAGTAATCCAAATCACCATGATTGTCTTGCGTTTTATTACCCGATTTTACAGACAACGAACTTCCTGCAAAAATATAACCATAGTCGGCAGTGGCTTGCGCATCCATCAAGTAATCGGCGTGTTTGCCTCCATAAGTTTTTTCCCAAAGAATGTCTTGGGCGTTGATAAAACTGCTTATCAGCAGGATTAGTAGTGTTAGTTTTTGTTTCATTATTTTTATTTTGATTTATTGTTTTGTTTTTGATATAAAAAAATGCGTGGAACTTCATCTATCGTCTGAAGGTACTAGTATACCTGTGAACAAATAAACAAAGCCCACGCAAAGCATGGGCAGAGTTCATTCCTGTTCACTTAAAAATTACTAGTTTTTCAGACAAGAATAAAGCAGTGCTTTATGTTATGAATTATAAGAACGTATTTGTACTATTTTGCAAAAGTAGGAATAATTAGTTTTTGGATTTCTGCTTTTTGTCAGAAATCGATGAACTGCATGAAAAATCGTTTAGTGGGTTTTATTATAATAGTAACATATTGTCTTTTCAATATACTTGGCTACTTGTAGTAAAATGAAATGAAACAAAAATTATATCGACAAGTTTTTTAACCCGTGGCAAAATTTCAAAAAAAATATTTTGCCACAAAAAGTGTGGCAAAATTTTTGATTTAAAAAAAATGCCACAAAAAGTGTGGCAGAAAAATCGTTTCGAAAAAATTGCCATAACTATGGAAAAAAATAGCACAATACAAGAATTACTAGGCATTAGTCAGGAAAACATGGCAATGATTTTGCAAATTACCCGAACCCAATGGTCCATGTATGTGTTAGGAAAACGCAGTTTACCTGTTGCGGCAACATTAAAACTTGCCGAAATTCTAAATTTTGTAACAAAACCCGAAATTATTTCGCAGAAAAGCGTGAATGTTAGTGTACTTGACGAATCAAAAAAAGAAATGTTTTTCGAAACGCAGAAAAACATCAATAAACACCAACAAATTATAACTAAAAATAAATTGAATGCAATTCAAAAAAAAAATAATACAGCATTTAGTACTTTAAAAATAATTTCTTTCTTGGAAACCAAAGAATCAACACAAGAAAACCAAAATGTATACAACTCAATTAAGCAAAATGCTGAAACTAATATTAAAAAAAATAATTTGCTCGTGCAAACCAAACTACAAATTAAATTAGAATTACTACAACATGAAGAAAAAATAATTTTTCAAAAAATGAACAAGTGTTCATAACGCTTTGGCTAATGGTTTAGTATGTATGTTAACTAACAATTATACTTTGAGTATAAATATGTTAAACCTATTTTAAATTATAATTTTTTGGCATGGTTCGGCATTCGATTTGTAATGCCAATAGTATTAGTAACCAATTAAATTTAAAAATCATGGCGTATTCAGTAAACGGAATAACACAGGCAGCGGATTGCGATGTGTTATTAACTTGGGCACAAAAAGAGAAAGCAGATTTGAGTTTCAAAAAACTTTCGGAGGATCGATTAACCACCAAGTTTGGAACTTCGTCTGTAGAGGTTCAGGCAATATTGCAAGGTGTAGATGCGGAGTTAGCAGCACTAAACACCGTAATTGCAGCCTTGCCAGAAGGTCCAACAAAAGTGGATGAAACTAAAAGAAAAGTAAAGTTAGAATACAAAAAATTCTTGCTCGAAAATCGCAAAGAGAGTTATGGCGCAGTGGTTTTACTACAAAAAGAATTGGATTTAGAGCGTTTAAACAAAGAACTCGATGAGGTCGAGGTTTTTATAGCAGCGATTACCGCTCGAAAAGCAACTTTGTAGTAGTCTAATTTTAGTTTTAGAAGTAAAGGGTTGCCTAATTTAGGCAACCCTTTTTTTTTTGAAATAGTTTTGTATAAAAAAAGTGCTTGAGGTATTTTTTTTATTTTATCAAAATACCTTCTATAAAAACACTATCGATCAGATTAGTTCCAAATGAATACGGTAATTCGTAAAAAGAATTTATTGGTTTTGTGAGTATGATGTTTGCCTTTTTTCCAATGCAAATACTGCCATGAGTCTCCGAAACTCCCATTGCAAATGCAGCATTTATAGTAGCAGCATTAATGGCTTCTTCGGGAGTCATTTTTAGTTTTATACAAGCGGTTGCAACTACAAAATTCATATTGCCAGATGGAGTAGAACCAGGATTAAAATCGGATGCAATGGCTATTGGTAAACCTGTCGAAATGATTTTCCTAGCAGGAGTATATGGAATTCCTAAAAAAAAAGAACACAGCGGTAGTGCAACAGGCATGGTTTGTGAATTTTTTAGAAATTCTAAATCGTTATCAGTCAAAACCTCCAAATGATCGACTGAAAGTGCATTGTTTTTCGTTCCAATTTCTACTCCTCCAATAGCGTTAAACTGATTGACATGAATTTTAGGAATTAATCCATGTATTATGCCTGCCTGTAGAATTCGATTCGTTTCTTTGACCGAAAAATAGCCTTTTTCGCAAAAAACATCAATAAATTGGGCTAAATTTTCTTGAGTAATTTTAGGAATCATTTCTTTGAGAATCAAATCAATATAACCGGAATGATTCGTTTTATATTCTTCAGGAAAAGCATGCGCTCCCAAAAAAGTTGCTTTAATTTCAATAGGATAATTATCATTTAATTTTTTAATAACTCGAAGAATTTTAAGTTCTGATTCTACAGAAAGGCCATAACCAGATTTAATTTCGACCGCTCCAGTACCAAGTCGCATAATTTCTTGTAGTCGAATTTTAGATTGTTCATAAAGTTCTTCTTCCGAGGTTTCTCGAAGTTTTTGTACCGAATTTAAAATTCCACCACCACGATTTGAAATATCTTCGTACGACAGTCCATTAATTCGATCTACAAATTCTTGTTCTCGATTTCCTGCAAAAACCAAGTGTGTATGGCTATCGCACCAAGTAGGTAAGACTGTTTTACCAGTTGCATCAATAATACTATCAAAATCGGAGATTTCAAAATTTTTCATTTTACCAAAATCAGCAATCAAGTCGTTTTCTATAATCAAAAAAGCATTTTTTATAGAAGGTAGCATCGACATTTCAGAACCAGAAACTTTTAGAACGGTTTGATTTCGAATTTGTAAAAGTTCTTTGATATTTATAAGTAAAGTTTTCATCGCTTCAAATTTTCATCAAAAATATCTAATATATCCTATAAATGTTTTAAAAAGACAGTTTTTTAAAATTTTTACATAAAGATTTTGTAATATTACTTTATTATAAAAAATAATATTTTGAGAAAAATAAGATATAAAAAAGAAAAAAAAACACAGCCTGTTTTTTTAGAATATACAGGAATTCATAAATCGATTCTAACTGAAATGCAATTGTTCGTTTATAACGATTTAGAGTTAGAAGAGTGCAAAAAAATGAAAATAGAAGATTTAGAATTAAATATTAATCCTCAAAAAATTAATTGGTTAAACATTCATGGGTTGAACGATTTAGAGATTATTAAATCAGTTGGAAATTTTTTGAATGTTGATAATTTTATACTTGGCGACATCCTAAATACTACAAAAAGATCAAAAATAGAAGAATATCAAGATGTATTATTTTTCGATATAAAATCGTTGTTACCCGAAGAAAATTCAGATAATTTTAGCGTAGAGCAAATTAGTTTTTTGTTAAAAGACGGAATTTTAGTATCTTTTCAGGAAAAACGAAGCGATTTTTTTTCGCACATTCGTGAACGACTTCGAACACATTCCGGGATTGTACGCTCTCGAAAAGCAGATTATCTTTTGTTTTTATTGCTAGATGCAATAATAGAAAATTTTTATATTACAATCGAGAACGAAGAAGAAAAAATCGAGGAATTAGTCAATTTATCAAAAACAAGTTCGAGTCAAAACATTCTGATTCAAATCGAAAAACATAGAGATAATCTAAATTTCTTAAAACGTTCTATAATTCCGCTTCGGGATTCGTTGTATGCAATAAAAAGTATTAAAGATGATAATCTTTTTGATGTAATTGCACCCGAAAATTTTAGTTTCTTTGATCGATTACATCAAAAATGTTTGGAACTTTTGGATCAAATTGAATATGATATGACGACTCTCGAAAGTGCTTCGAATTTCTTTTTTTCAGCACAAAATCATAAAATGAACGAAGTAATGAAAACCCTAACCGTAGTTTCGGTAATTTTTATGCCACTGACTTTTATTGTGGGTGTTTACGGAATGAATTTTAAATTTATGCCCGAATTAGAATATAAGTATGGATATTACGAAGCCATTGGATTGATGTTTTTTCTAGCAGTTAGTATGGCTATTTATTTTAAATGGAAAAAATGGTTTTAGAATAAAATACTACACCATAATTTTATAAAAATAAAATTATGGTGTAGTATTTTGTATAAACGCTACCAAATTACCACCTGATTTACATCCGACTGACGCATTGAACTTTCGGGTTTTATGTTGAATGTTTTATAAAATTCAGGAACATTGCTTAGTGGACCATTTACTCTAAACTTTGCTGGCGCATGTACATCAGTCATAATTTGTTGTGCCAAAGCCTCTTTTTTTGTATTAACCATCCATGCATATCCGTAGGATAAGAAAAATCGTTGATTTGGATTTAGTTTTGCAATATTTTGATTTGATTTGTATTGAGTAGTCTTCTTAAAGGCTTCGTACCCCATTACAACTCCTCCCAAATCGGCAATATTTTCGCCTTGTGTTGCGTCGCCGTTTACGAATTTTTTTGGTAGTACTTCATATTTGTTAAATTGAGAAACAATTAATTTTGTTTTGGATTTAAATTTTTTCAAATCATCGGCAGTCCACCAATTATTTAGATTTCCGTTTTCGTCGTACTGAGATCCTTGATCATCGAATCCGTGTGTAATTTCGTGCCCAAACGTAGAACCTCCAATAATACCATAAAGTACTGCGTCATCTGGCATTCTTCCTTCAAAACCTGGAACTAAAATATTACAAGCAGGAACTACAATTTCGTTATTACTTGGGTTATAATAAGCATTATAAGTTTGTGGTTGCATTCCCCACTCGTTTCTATCAACTGGTTTTCCGTATTTATTTATCATAAAATCATGATACCATTTGTTAACTGCTATAACATTGGAACAATACGATGTTCTGTCTATTGAGATCGAACTTAAATCTTTCCATTTATCTGGATAGCCTACTTTCATGACAATCTTCGACAGTTTACTCAAGGCTTTAATCTTGGTTTCTTGGCTCATCCAATCAAGTTTTTTGATATGTTGTTCATAAACATCTCTAATGTTATTACCTATTTCGAGTAATTTTTCTTTAGAGCCTTTTGGTAAATAATCCTTTACATAAACCTGGCCTATAAGTTCTCCTAAAGAACTATCTGTTTGATCTACAACACGTTTCCAACGTGGTTTCTGTTTGGAAACTCCGTTGAGAATAGTGGAATAAAATTTAAAATTTTGTTTTTCGATATCGTCACCTAAATAAGAAGCGAATGAATTAATCAAATCCCATTTTAGATATATTTTCCAATCGGCAACAGAATAGGATTTTATCATTGAATTTAGTGATTTATAAAATTCTGGTTGCCCAACAATTACAGAATCCGCTTTGGCAACACCCATTAGTGGCAACACTTTGTCCCACAAAATATTTGGCGTCACTTTGTTTAAACTTGTCACTGACATTTTGTTATAGTTTTTTACTGGATCCCGAAGGGCTTCGATTTTACGAGACGATTTTGCCAAATCAGTTTCTAATTTCATAATTACAGAAGCATTTTTAATCGAAGTGACATCATCGTATCCTAAAAATTTAGACATAGTTTGCAAATGATTAATATATTCCTTTCGGATAGTAACTGTTTCCGCGTCGGTGTTAAAATAATAATCTCTTTCTCCAAGTCCTAAACCGCCTTGAGCAAAAAACAAAGCATATTTTGTACTAATTTTATCATCTTGATTCAAATAGAACGAAAATGCTGGATTTGCTCCAATTGTATGTAAATGTGCTATCGTGGAAAGTAAAGATGGTGTATCGGAAATAGCATCAATTTTTGTAATTTCGGACCGCAGTGGTAATAATCCTTGTTTATTTATTGCAATAGTATCCATTCCAGAAGCATAAAAATCACCTATTTTTTGTTCATTAGAACCTTTTTTTAAATCTTTATTTGAAGCCGATTTTTCGCAAATTTGTTTAATTTGATTATTTATTGTGTCTTGGATAGTTCTAAAAATCCCATTACTTTTTTCGGTTTCAGGAATTGGATTTTTCTTGAACCAACCTCCGTTAGCATACATAAAAAAATTATCCGAAGGATTAACTAAAGTATCTCGATTACTAGAAAGTGCATCTGGTGTGTTGTTGTCGAATTCTTTATCTTTTTTACATCCAATAATTGTTAAAGAAATCAGCCATAAAGTAATTATTTTTTTTAATAAATTCATAATATTTCAAATTGAGTTATTTTTTGTTTGTGTACATGTTCTTAGAAAAATCGAATGTCATTTTTCGTTCTTGTGTTTTATTTTTTAGCGAGACATCGCCGTTAGGCAATAAACTAAAATTATAACCTTCGTTTCGCATTCGCTCTTGAGTTTCCGAAGCATTTTTTAGTCGATCTAAAAAAACTTGTTCTTTTATTTTAGTACTTTTTTGAATGTTTTCGAAAGTTTTTAGTTTTGTAGTAATATCAAAAATTTGAGCAAAATTTTGTGTAACCTCTTCTGTTTTTGTATCAGTTTGTGTAGTGCTTTTTTCTACCCATGTAATGGCGTATAATTTTTTAGATTTTACGTTAAAACTTATAATTTTGCAATCGGTTGGAAGGTTTTTTGAATCTATTATTTTTGTAGCAACGGTATCTTTTTGTGAATTTACAACGGAACTAAAAATATAAAATTTATCTTTAACAACTTCTGCGGTAACATCATCTGTTTTTGCTAGAATTAAACTAGAAATTGCTTTTTTGGTTACTTTTTTTTTCTTTTTCTGACTATATGTTGATATTGATAGCATAGAAAATAAAAGTAGTAGGATAAGTTTTTTCATAATTTAGTTTTAAAATTTTGCACCAAAGTACAAAAATATTGGATATAAATAAAAAAACCGAACTTATAAAGTTCGGTTTAATTTTAAAAAATAGGTAGGTAATATTAATTAACTTGAGACTTTGATGCCAAATTATAAATTACTAGACCAAATCCGATTTTGTTAATTGCATCTGCAATGTTATAAACCACATCTACATTACCAGTTCCAAGAATTCCTGTGTACCATCCTTCTGTTCCTAGCATATATCCTAATGGATAAATCGCCCAACCAACAAGAACAAACCAACACAAAATTTTGTGAGATGCAAGAACGTTTCCTCCTGCAGCCGATGCCAATTTAGATGCTGAACCCAACCAAATTTCATATACAATTACAAAATATGCTAAACCTGAAATTCCACCCCACAGTGCTGCACTATCCGAAAAAACAGTTTCTCCTAAATAACCTGTTACTAACATTACTATAGATAGTAAAATCATTTTCCATAATAAATTAGTTTTTGCACCTGCTACTTTAAGGATTAAATAAAATTCTACACACATCAATGGTACGGTTAAAATCCAATCGACATATCTAAAAAAGGTCGGAGATTCCTGAAAAGTTGCCCAATATTCTTTCATGTAAAAATAGTGAACGGCTGCAATAAACGTAATTAAACCCGAAACCAAAACAGATGTTCTCCATTTTTTATCGAATTGATTTAATGATAAAAAGAAAAATGCCGATGCTGCCATCATTGCCATACACCCAACAAAAAATGTGAATCCTACGTAATCGGTAGGTAACATTTTAGAAATTAAACTTGAGAATAACATAAAATTTGTCATAATTAATAGTTTTGATTAAATTAAAAAAGAATTTGTTTACAGTAAATGTACTAATAACTAAGCGAACAAAATGCGATTCTTTTAATTATTTTTAATTATATTTGCAATATTAACAGTCGTTTATGTATAAATTTACAAATTTCGCAATTGTAGCTAGTTTTTTTGGACTTTGGGTAAGTTCTTATATATCTAATTGGTTTCAAATAATCATAGGTTTTATCCTTATTTTTTCTTTTGGAATACTTCATGGTTCAAACGATTTACTTTTAATCCAAAATATTAACGCGAATACTAAAAAAGTATCATTTGTTAAAGTTTTGGTCTATTATTTAGTAGTTGTGCTGTTTGGAGCCATTTGTTTTTATTTAATTTCGTGGCTTGCATTGCTTTTATTTATTTTGATTAGTGGTTATCATTTTGGAGAACAGCAAGTTCAGAGTCTAGAGATTATAAAAAATAAATATTTCGAAGTTTGTTTTAAATTTAGCTACGGAATTTTTGTGCTTTTTTTATTATTCAATTTTCATAAAATAGAAGTTCAAAATATTACATTTAATATTATAAATTATACTATTTCGGTTGATTATATTTCTTTCTTCATCAAATTTTTTGGAGTTGTATTAGTGACATTCTATTTATACCTATATATATATGTAGAAAAAAATAGAAATCAACTTTTGCTAGAAATTTTCTATTTGCTAGTATTTGCAATTATTTTTATGTCTTCGAGTTTAATTTGGGGATTTGCAATCTATTTTATTTTTTGGCATAGTATTCCGTCGATGATTGATCAAATTAATTTTTTGTACGGAAAAGTTTCGCTGAAAAATGGAATTTCTTATTTTAAATCTGCTTTTTTATATTGGATTGCTTCTTTATTAGGCATAGGAATTCTTTATTTTGTATTTAAAGGAATTAAAATCTTTGATGCTTTATTTTTTTCATTTTTGGCTGCCATAACTTTTCCACACGCTTTTGTAATTATAAAAATATTTGAACTGAAAAAAACACAAAAAAACCTGTAACTTTTTTACAGGTTTTAACTATTATTTTAAAAATTATAAACTATTTCAAGCTACCAACCATTTCCTCTGGTTTTACCCAAGAATCAAAATCTTCGGCAGTAACGTAACCTAAGCGAACGGATTCTTCTTTGAGTGTTGTTCCGTTTTTATGAGCCGTTTGTGCAATTTCGGCTGCTTTATAATAGCCAATTTTAGTATTTAGTGCAGTAACTAGCATTAAAGAATTGTTAACTAATTCTTCAATTCGTTTGTAGTTAGGTTCAATGCCTTGAGCGCAATGTTCGTCGAATGACATGCAGGCGTCGCCCAACAATCGTGCAGATTGCAAGAAGTTGGCTGCCATGAGTGGCTTAAAAACATTCAATTCGTAATGACCTTGCATACCACCAATAGTAATTGCGACATCGTTACCCATTACTTGAGCGCAAACCATGGTTAGTGCTTCGCATTGTGTTGGGTTTACTTTTCCGGGCATGATCGAGGAGCCTGGTTCGTTTTCTGGAATAATGATTTCGCCAATTCCTGATCTTGGACCAGAGGCCAACATTCTAACATCGTTTGCAATTTTATTCAACGAGACTGCCAATTGTTTCAAAGCGCCGTGCGTTTCTACAATCGCATCGTGTGATGCCAATGCTTCGAATTTGTTTGGAGCAGTTACAAAAGGATGACCTGTAAACTTCGCAATATATTCGGCTACTTTCACATCGTAGCCTACAGGTGTATTAAGTCCTGTTCCAACGGCTGTTCCGCCAAGAGCAACTTCTGACAAATGCGAAAGAGTATTTTTTACGGCTTTGATTCCGTAGTTTAATTGTGCTACATAGCCCGAAATTTCTTGCCCCAATGTCAATGGTGTGGCATCCATTAAATGTGTGCGACCAATTTTTACCACAGTATTGAACTCAATTGCTTTGGCATGTAGGGTATTTCGAAGTTTTTCTACCCCAGGAATTGTAGTCTCCACAACGGCTTTGTAGGCTGCAATGTGCATTCCAGTCGGGTAGGTATCGTTTGAAGATTGTGATTTATTTACATCATCGTTTGCCTTGATGAATTGTTCTCCTTCGCCTATTCTGTGTCCGGCAAGAACTTGCGCTCGATTAGCGACAACTTCGTTAACATTCATGTTGCTTTGCGTTCCAGAACCCGTTTGCCAAATCACTAATGGAAATTCAGTATCTAATTTTCCTGCAAGAATTTCGTCGCAAACGGTTGCTATGGCATCACGTTTTTCGGTTGAAAGTACACCAAGATCACAATTTGCATAGGCTGCTGCTTTTTTGAGATAGGCAAAACCTTCGATGATTTCTTTTGGCATAGATGCCGAAGGACCAATTTTGAAATTGTTTCGAGAACGTTCTGTTTGTGCTCCCCAATATTTGTTTGCTGGGACTTGAACTTCGCCCATGGTGTCTTTTTCGATTCTGAATTCCATTTTTTATGATTATTTATTTAATTTTTCTGTAGAAACCATCAATTGTGGCATTATGACCAAAGCCTTCGCAATCGCCATTGGTATATTTTACATACAAAAAATCTTTGTAGAAAAATAGTTTTATGTCGCATTTTGTATATTCATCTTTTTGGCTGTACGAAAATACATTTTCACTTTCTTTTTTCAAAATACCATCTAAATCTGCTAAGTTTCTTGCAGGATCACTGGTAACATTTTGAAATAAAAAAGAGTAATTGTTGTCAGTTTTGTTTTTTAAATCTAAATTTCCTTGACTTCCCTTGTTACTATACTGATAGTGATAGGAACCTAAAATGGCTTTTTTTATGGGGATATAACTTTTAGATTTTATAATTGTATCTTTTTTCGTGGCATTAAAAGTTAAAGATTTTCTGCTTTTTGGTGAAAACCAATCTCCTTTTAGTTCTTTTTCAGTAACAGAAGCGTCAATTATACCTGAAACATTTCCATCTTTTTCGAATTCTAGTAATCGAATATTTTTTTGCTCATTAATTATTCCAATAATCTGAATTGGAGTTTTATTTTTTGTATTTAGATAAATAATTTCTCCAATCACAATCTCATCTTGATTTGAATAGTGTATAAAAACGGGGGTTTTATCGTTTAGTTTTCCTTGCCAACAAATTTCGTTTTGCGCATTTGCCTTCAAAAAAAGTAGAATAAATACAATAACAAATTTTTTCATTGAATTTAGAATTAAAATAGTTTTCAAATTTAGGATTTTATGAACTTTTAAAAAAATTTTTCTGTTGAATAATTGTATAGTTTGGTTTTATATTCTATTTTTGTATAAAATTATATAATTACAAGAAAATATGTTTGATTTTACACAATATTTAGGTTTTATACTTTTCTTAACCATTCTAACAATTGGTTTTTGGCTAATGTTTTTTTTAGTAGGTTTTGTTCAGTACTGGTTATTTGGTGCAGTTCGTGAATTATTGAAAGAAATTAAAGCGAAAAAAAATGCTGAAAAGTTATAATAATTTATTTTATCATATCAAAAAAGGAACTCAATCGAGTTCCTTTTTTTGTTGTCTTATCCTTGAAAATCTTCGCCGCTATTTTCATTTCGGGATGGTTTTTCTCTTTCGGACTTCTTTTTATTAAATCTATAGGTAAATGAAAGATTGATTTGTCGTTCTTTTCGTTGCATTTCTAAATACGAATTTACTAGTGGTAAATTCGCTTGACGTATCATTTTTGCTGAATTAAAAAGGTCATTTACATTTAAAGAAATAGTTGCTTTATCTTTTAAAATATCTTTGCTAAAAGCAATATTTGCAACCAAAGTAGCAAGACTTTGTCCTTGAGATGTATTTTGTGGAGCAGTATAAACAGCATTTGTTTGCCAATCTATTTTGTATGGTAAGGTAATTTTAGAATTGATTTTAGCAAACCAACTAGAAGAATTAATTCCTAAATTCTGATTCACAATTTGATTTGTATTTAAGTCGGTATAAGTATTATTTCCAACAATACTACTTTGAAAAAAGTTAAAATTACTATTCAATTTCCACCATTTATATGGAGCATAGTTTAATGTAAACTCAAAACCAAAACGATTTTCGGACGCTAAATTTACTGGAGTTGATAAAATGACTGGAGTTACAGTTGTTACTCCATTGAATGTTGTTGATACTGAGTTTCCGTTTGGACGACGAATAAATTGAAAAACATCTTTTGTATAATTATAATATACTGAAGATGTTAATGTTATTTTATTAATTTTTGTTAAAAATCCAAAATCAACAGCATCGGTTATTGATGGATTTATGTCCGGATTTCCCTGAAATATATTGACATTACTGGTATAACCTGCAAACGGATTGATAAAACGGTTTCGAGGTCGTGTTATTCTGCGGCTATAATTCAACGAAATATTAGTATCGTCGGAAAGTGAGTAAGTCAAAAAAGCACTTGGAAATAAATTATTATAGTTTTTGTTTTTTAACTGATTGGTATTTAGTAAATTGATGTCTATATTAGAATTTTCGAAACGCAACCCAAATAAATAGGACCACTTATTGATTTTTGAACCAAATTGCGTATAAACAGCATTTATTTTTTCGTTATATTGAAAAACATTTGTAAAAAATGGATTCGAAACATATACTCCAGAAACAAGATTACTAACATTATAATCTACCAAAGATCTACTAAAATCCGTTTTATAACCAGCCTCAAACTGGCTTTGTTTTCCAAGTGGCAAAACATAATCAATCTGAAATAGATTCCTATTTTGACTCTGATTATTTTTTGTAGTCGTTATTGCAGTATTATATTCTTGACCAATAACAAAATCCGAAATAGTGGATAAATTATTATCTAAACCTTGCGAAAATGTTGCGCTTGCAGTAAGTTGATGTCCGTCTTTTTTAAATTTTTTAACAAATCCAGTAGTATATGCCAAATCATTTTCGGCAATAATTTGATTGTTAAAACGATTTCTAACAAAATTTCCTGTTGGCAAATAGTTATATAATAAATCATTTTCTGGACTAGAACCATCGTTTCTGGAGTACGAAAATCCGTTAGACCACACAAACGATTTTGTTACATTCCAATCAAATCCAAAATTATAATTATATCCTTTTTTTGCTCTTGTACGTGCGTTACGCTCATTGATTGAATAATTTACAGTTCCGTTTGGGTCTAAATAATCAGAATTTAATAACGAATTTCCCTGAAATTTAGAATCGTTGTATCCAGCAGTTGCGTAAATATTAAAATTTTGAGTCTTAAAGTTAATATTTCCTGAAAGTCCATAATTTTTTGGAATTCCGGTAGTTGCAATAAATGAACCATTTAAACCATCAGTTTTACCTTTTTTTAGAATAATATTCAAAATTCCAGCACTTCCTTCAGCATCGTATCTTGATGACGGATTGGTTATTACTTCGATTTTATCTAAAGCATCTGCTGGAATAGATTGTAAAGCCGTCGCAATATTTACAGCATTTGAGGGTTTTCCGTCGATAAGAATTTTTACGGAATCGTTACCACGAAGACTAACATTACCGTCAGTATCTACCGTAACCGAAGGAACATTGTTCAAAACATCGGTTGCTGTGCCGCCTTTTGCAGTCAAGTCTTGTCCAACATTATACACTTTTTTATCTAGTTTAATTTCGACCGCCGCTTGTTTGGTTTTAATGGTCACGTCTTTCAATTGTGTAGAATTTTCAGAAAGTGCTATTGAACCTAAATCGGTATTTTGAAACAATTTTTGTTGTTTGATTTCTAATGGATTAAAAGAAATAAATTCCGCCTTAACATCATAAATTCCAGCATTAGCCTCGATAGTAAATTCTCCTTTGTCATTTGTAATACCTCCAAAAATTGCTTTTGGGTTTCTCACATTTACTAAAGCAATTGTAGCAAATTCGAGCGGCTGATTGGTTGCTTTTTCAATTATTTTACCTGTGATAA
Source organism: Bacteroidota bacterium (assembly GCA_043738745.1). Classification (GTDB taxonomy): domain Bacteria; phylum Bacteroidota; class Bacteroidia; order Flavobacteriales; family Flavobacteriaceae; genus Flavobacterium. The sequence continues at coordinate 11,312 of JAYUFL010000168.1, read as the reverse complement.
TTATTTTTTTTATTTCACGATCTTGAGAGAAACCGAATAATGAAATTAGCAACAAAAAAATTAGAAGAACAAATTTTATATTTTTCATTTTATATTTTATGATTAAGAAAACAAATTTACGTTTTGGTTTAAGTAACGAATATTAAATCTGTGTTAATTCTATTATAGAATGGTTCCAAATAATAATCCTGAAATATTATAGAAAAAACGCTTCCAATTTGGAAGCGTTTTTTCTATAATTTATTAATATAACTCGCAAATGGATCTTTGAATTGATAACCATTTTCGAAACGATCTTTGCTTAATTTATCATATTCGACCAATCCCCAAAGTATAAATTCTTTGATAAAATAGTTGTCTTCGGGCAGCGTTTCTGGTTGGTATTTTTTGATTAAAATATCTAAAGGAGCAACATCATCAAGAATCGATTTGTAATCTTCGTCAGAACAATCATCCAATAATTCAAAACCTGAAGTAAAAAACCATTCAATAACATCAGAAAATGCAGTTTTTTCATTCAGTTTTTCTAATTTTTCGATTTTTGGAAAATAAGCAGGGAAAAAAGTATGAATTGCATCGCCAATTAAATGTTGTGCAACTTGTGCTGATCCTTCTTGTTCACCTTCGTAAACTAATTCTACTTTTCCAGTTATAGATGGAATAATTCCCATAAAATCAGATAATCGTAAAGTGGTTTTGTCTGCACCAGATTTTAATGCTCGGCGTTCGGCAGTGCTCAATAAATTTTCATAAGCTGTAATGCTCAAACGTGCAGAAACACCAGATTTGTTGTCAATATACTCGCTATCACGAGCCTCAAAACTAATTTGTTCTAACAAATCTTTGGCTAAACTTGGCACATAAACCAATTCGGATTGCTCTTTGTCCAACTTGGCTTCTTGATGCGTAATTGTTCTTGCAACTTCAATAGAATCTGGATAATGTGTCAAGATTTGCGAACCAATCCTGTCTTTGAGTGGTGTTACAATACTTCCACGATTGGTGTAATCTTCTGGATTTGCAGTAAAAATAAATTGCATATCGAGTGGCATTCTCAATTTGAAGCCACGAATTTGAATATCGCCTTCTTGCAAAATATTAAATAACGAAACTTGAATTCGAGCTTGTAAATCGGGTAATTCATTGATTACGAATATGCAACGATTGGCACGAGGAATCATTCCGAAATGAATTACACGATCATCTGCGTAAGATAATTTTAAATTGGCTGCTTTTATAGGATCCACATCACCAATTAAATCGGCCACGGTTACATCTGGAGTTGCTAATTTCTCGAAGAAACGTTCGCTTCTATGAATCCATGAAATTGGAGTTTGGTCACCTTTTTCTGTAATTAAATCTTTGGCAAATCTCGAAATCGGGTTCATTGGATCATCATTAATTTCTGAACCTGAAACAATTGGCATGTATTCGTCAAGCAATTCAATCATTTTTCTTGCCAAGCGTGTTTTTGCTTGCCCTCGTAATCCTAACAAATTGATATTATGTCGTGATAAAATAGCACGTTCTAATTCTGGAATTACTGTGTTTTCGAAACCGTGAACACCTTCGAATACTAGTTTTCCTGATTTTATTTTGTTCCGTAAATTATTACGCAATTCGTCTTTTATGCTTTTGGTTTGATAACCTGATACTTTTAATTCGGCTAATGTTTTTATGTTTATCATTTTTGTTTAAATTTTAAACAAAAGTATAATTTTAGTTGATAATTACCTATCAATTTTATTGTAATAAACCATTTGTAGCTGTATTTTTGTACAAATTCTCAAAACAAAAATGCAAAAATATATTTCTCAACTCAACGAAGCCCAACAAGAACCTGTGCTCCAAAAAGACGGTCCAATGATAATTATTGCTGGTGCTGGCTCTGGAAAAACTAGAGTTTTGACCATCAGAATTGCTTATTTAATGAGTTTAGGTGTTGATTCTTTCTCGATTTTGGCATTGACCTTTACTAACAAAGCCGCTCGAGAAATGAAAAAAAGAATCTCGGATATTGTGGGCGCACCCGAAGCCAAAAACCTTTGGATGGGTACATTCCACTCGGTTTTTGCTAGAATTTTGCGTTCCGAAGCCGATAAATTGGGTTATCCAAGCAATTTCACTATTTATGATTCTCAAGATTCGTTGCGTTGTATCTCTGGAATTATCAAAGAAATGCAATTAGACAAAGATATCTATAAACCAAAGCAAATTCTTAGCAGAATTTCATCTTATAAAAACTCATTAATTACCGTCAAAGCCTATTTTAATAATCCAGAGTTGCAAGAAGCCGATGCGATGTCTAAAAAACCACGATTAGGCGATATTTATCAGGCTTATGTTGAGCGGTGTTTCAAATCTGGAGCCATGGATTTCGATGATTTGTTATTGAAAACCAACGAATTACTATCAAGATTTCCAGAAGTTCTTGCAAAATATCAAAATCGTTTCAGATATATTTTGGTCGATGAGTACCAAGATACAAACCATTCGCAATATTTAATTGTTCGTGCTTTGTCAGATAAATTCCAAAATATTTGTGTTGTTGGAGATGATGCTCAAAGTATTTATGCTTTTCGTGGTGCTAATATCAATAATATCTTGAATTTTCAAAAAGATTATGAAGGTGTAAAAACGTATAGATTAGAACAAAATTATCGTTCTACAAAAAATATTGTCGAAGCCGCCAATTCTATTATTGATAAAAATAAAACCAAATTAGATAAAATTGTTTGGACAGCCAATGATTTTGGAGCAAAAATAAAAGTAAACCGTAGCGTAACCGATAGCGAAGAAGGTCGATTTGTAGCCAGTACTATTTGGGAACAAAAAATGACCAATCAACAAATGAATGGTTCATTTGCAATTTTGTATCGCACTAACGCTCAATCCCGTGCAATGGAAGATGCATTGCGAAAAAGAGATATTCCTTATAGAATTTATGGTGGATTGTCGTTCTATCAACGTAAAGAAATAAAAGATGTTTTGTGTTATTTACGTTTGGTGATCAATCCAAAAGATGAAGAAGCATTGGTTCGAGTTATCAATTATCCAGCACGTGGAATTGGAGATACAACGGTAGAAAAACTCACAATTGCAGCCAATCATTACAAGCGTTCGATATTTGAAGTTATGCAAAATATAGACAAAATCGATTTGAAATTGAATGCTGGAACCAAACAAAAATTATCCGATTTTGTAACCATGATTCAGAGTTTTCAGGTTATAAATCAAAACCAAGATGCGTTTGTACTTGCCGATCATGTAGCCAAAAAAACAGGATTGATTCAAGAACTCAAAAAAGATGGAACACCCGAAGGTATTGCCCGAATTGAAAATATCGAAGAACTGTTAAACGGAATAAAGGATTTTACCGAAGGGCAAATCGAAGTCGATGGCGCTCGTGGTGCTTTGTCAGAATTTATGGAAGATGTCGCCTTGGCAACCGATTTGGACAAAGACACTGGCGATGACGATCGTGTTGCTTTGATGACCATTCACTTGGCAAAAGGTTTAGAATTTCCAACCGTTTTTGTAGTCGGAATGGAAGAAGATTTATTTCCATCTGCCATGTCCATGAGCACACGAAGCGAACTCGAAGAGGAACGACGATTATTTTATGTAGCCATAACTCGGGCTGAGCATCAAGCGTATTTGACCTATGCACAATCACGCTATCGTTGGGGAAAATTGACCGACAGCGAACCGTCGAGATTTATCGAAGAAATAGATTCGCAATATTTAGAATATATAACTCCTGAAGAAACTAATTATAGATATAAACCAATGATTGACAACGATATTTTTGGCGATATTGACAAATCTAAATTGCGATTGGCAAAACCAATAATGGGAACGCCACCAAAATATATTACAGATAATGAACCTAAATCTGACATCAATATTAGAAAATTAAAACCTGTTTCAAGCAATTCTGGGACTTCTAATTTATTTGACAATAAATTGACTTCAGGAAACATTGTAATGCACGAACGTTTTGGCAAAGGAAATGTGTTGAATCTCGAAGGTGCAGGAGCCGACAAAAAAGCAGAAATTCAATTCGAAGTTGGCGGTATTAAAAAATTGTTGTTGCGTTTTGCAAAGTTGGACATTATTGGTTAAAAATTAGTTTAAAGTTGTTTAAGAGTTAAATTTTGTTCAATTCTACAACCCAAAACTTTTAAATATTTAAACTTCTAAACTAAAAAAAAATGAGTCAATTCCTAAAAATATACGAAGATAAACCCAACGAATCTGCCATAAAAAAAGTCGTTGAAGTTTTAAAAAATGGCGGACTAGTGGTTTATCCAACGGATACCGTTTATGGTTTGGGTTGTGATATTACAAACACAAAAGCATTAGAAAAAATTGCAAAAATTAAAGGAATTAAACTCGAAAAAGCCAATTTTTCTTTTATTTGTTATGATTTGAGTAATATTTCGGATTATGTAAAACAAATCGACACCTCGACTTTCAAGTTATTAAAACGAGCGTTACCAGGTCCATATACTTTTATTTTACCTGGAAATAATAATTTGCCCAAAGAATTCAAGAAAAAAACTACAGTCGGAATACGTGTTCCAGACAATAATATAGCATTAGAGATTGTAAAAACGTTAGGAAATCCCATAGTTTCCACTTCAATTCATGATGATGATGAGGTTTTAGAATATTCTACCGATCCAGAATTAATTTTTGAGAAATGGCAAAATCTAGTTGATTTAGTTATTGATGGAGGTTATGGAGATAATATTGGTTCAACTATTATCGATTTATCTGGTTTTGAACCAGTTGTAATTCGTGAAGGAAAAGGAAGTTTGGATATTTTATAATTTATTCTTGCATAGTATGATACACATTCATTACATCATCATCATCTTCCATTTTTTCTATTAGTTTTTCGACATCGGCAATTTGCGACTCTGTAAGTTCTTTGGTTATTTGTGGAATGCGCTCAAAACCAGATGACAAAATTTCTAAACTACGTGTTTCTAATTCTTTTTGAATGGTTCCAAAACTCCCAAATGGGGCGTAAATCAAAATTCCATCTTCATCTTCAAAAACTTCTTCGGCACCAAAATCAATTAATTCTAATTCTAATTCTTCTGGATCTAAAGTTCCTTTTGGAATTCGGAAATTACAAGTATGATCGAACATAAACTCAACAGAACCTTGTGTTCCCATGGTTCCATTGCATTTATTAAAATAACTTCTTACGTTTGCAACTGTTCTATTATTATTATCCGAAGCCGTTTCTATTAGAATAGCAATTCCGTGTGGTGCGTAGCCTTCAAAAAGGATTTCTTTGTAATTTGCTGTATCTTTATTACTTGCATTTTTTATAGCACGCTCTACATTATCTTTTGGCATATTGGCTGCCTTGGCATTTTGAATAACGGCACGTAATCTTGAATTAGCATCGGGATTTGGCCCACCTTCTTTAACAGCCATTACAATATCTTTGCCAATTCTTGTGAACGTTTTTGCCATTGCTGACCAACGTTTCATTTTTCTTCCTTTTCTAAACTCAAACGCTCTTCCCATTTCTAAATTATTTTATGCGTATTTAATTTTTATTTTTTATAAAAAGGTAATTTTACCACTTTTGCTAAAACATCATTTTTACGAATTCTGATAAATATATCGGAACCTATTTTGCTGTTTTCGATAGTTACATAGCCCATTCCAATACCAACATTTATTGAAGGCGACATAGTTCCGGAAGTTACAATACCAATTACGCTTCCATTTTTATCCACAATTTCGTAGTCGTGTCTTGGTACAGAACGTTCTTGCATTTCGAAAGCAACTAATTTTCTCGAAACTCCATTTTCTTTTTGAAGTTTTAGATTTTCAGAATTTGTAAATTCTTTATTAAATTTAGTAATCCACCCCAAACCTGCTTCTAATGGAGAAGTTGTGTCGTTTATATCGTTTCCATAAAGACAAAAGCCCATTTCTAAACGCAAAGTATCTCTTGCTGCTAAACCAATTGGTTTTATTCCAAAAGATTTTCCTGCTTCGAAAACTTTATTCCAAATGGTTTCAACTTCTGAATTTTTACAATAAATTTCGAATCCACCAGAACCAGTATAACCAGTTGCTGATATGATTACATGAGGAAATCCTGCAAAATCTGCCACTTTAAAATGGTAATATTCTATTTCTGACAAATTAACTGACGTTAATGATTGCATTGCCTCAACGGCTTTTGGGCCTTGAATTGCAAGTAGTGAATAATCATCTGATAAATTTTTCATTTCGACTCCCAAATTGTTTTGCGACAAAATCCAATCCCAATCTTTATCAATATTTGATGCGTTAACCACTAAAAGATATTCATTATCTCTAATTTTATACACTAATAAATCATCAACAATTCCACCGTCGTTGTTTGGTATGCAAGAATATTGTGCTTTACCATCAACTAAAATCGATGCGTCGTTAGAAGTTACTTTTTGTATTAATGTTAAAGCATTCTCGCCTTTCAATAAAAATTCACCCATGTGCGAAACATCAAAAACACCTACTGCATTTCGAACAGTTTCGTGTTCTGCATTTACTCCTTCATATAAAATAGGCATATTATAACCCGCAAAAGGTAACATTTTTGCGCCCAAACCTTCATGAATTTTTTTTAAGACAACATCTTTGATCATTGTTTTTGTTTGTTTTATTTGGTATGTAAAATAACAAAAAATATCGAGGATCGTGCTCGATATTTTTTATGCTAGTTAATCTTCGTCGTCCTCGTCATCATCTTCGTCGGCAATGTCGTTTCTATCTTTGTCATCGTCGTCATCGTCGTCAAATTCTGGTTTATCTTCTTTTTCATCGTCGTCATCGTTTTCATCTATTTCGTCGTCATCGTTTAAATCCAGAACTTTTGCATCGATTTCTGGAACTTCTTCCATTTCGTCATCTTCGTCATAATTTACCATTCTTTCAGATAATTTCGTACTTATTTTTACTAAATAAATAGTATCATCTGTTCTAACTTCAACGGCTTCAATGGCTTCGTCTTTGTGATTTCTAAATCGGATAATATTCGAATCATCGTATCCATCTGGAAATTTATCAACTAAAAGATTTAGAATTTCGTTCGTGAGTTTTGAATAATCAACAATAATTCTTTTCATGCTTTGTTTGTGTAGGTTTTGTAATTTTTATTTAAAGACAATTACAAATTTAATTTTTTATTTGAATTCTAAAAATATATTTCTAATTATTTTTACATATCTAAAATATAAGCGAAAATCAACGGCACAACTATCGTGGCATCAGATTCTACAATAAATTTTGGTGTATCAATGTCTAATTTTCCCCAAGTAATTTTTTCGTTTGGAACTGCACCAGAATAAGATCCATAACTGGTTGTAGAATCAGATACTTGACAGAAATAACTCCAAAACGGAATATCGTGCATTTCCATATCTTGGTATAACATTGGTACAACGCAAATCGGGAAATCGCCAGCAATTCCGCCACCTACTTGAAAAAATCCAATTCCTTTTCCTGCGCAATTTTCTGGGTACCATTTGGCCAACCACATCATGTATTCGATACCACTTTTCATGGTTGTTGCTGTAAATTCGCCTTTGATGCAATAAGAAGAAAAAATATTCCCCATGGTGCTGTCTTCCCAACCTGGAACTACGATTGGTAAGTTTTTTTCGGCTGCGGCAACCATCCAAGAATCTTTTGGATCGATTTCGTAATATTGCTCTAAAACTTTTGAATTTATCATTTGATACATAAATTCATGAGGAAAATAGCGTTCTCCTTTGGTTTCGGCATTGTTCCAAATATCGTATAAATGGGATTGCAATCTGCGGAATGCTTCTTCTTCGGGAATACAAGTATCGGTCACTCGATTGAAATGATTGTCTAACAAATCACGTTCTTCTTGAGGTGATAAATCTCTGTAATTTGGCACTCTTTTGTATGAATTATGTGCTACAAGGTTCATAATATCTTCCTCAAGATTGGCTCCTGTGCAAGAAATAATATGCACTTTATCTTGACGAATCATTTCGGCTAATGATTTCCCGAGTTCGGCTGTACTCATTGCACCTGCTAGAGTTATCATCATTTTTCCGTTGTCAAGAAGATGTTCTTCGTAACCTTTTGCTGCATCGACAAGTGCTGCTGCATTGAAATGCAAGTAGTGTTTTTCGATAAATTGGGATATTGGTCCTTTCATTTTTTTGTCATTACGAGGAACGAAGCAATCTTCTCCTCTTTATTATTTCTGATTATAATTCAATTGTTGTTATTTAATAATTACCTAGCCCTGATAGCAGTGAAAATCCTTTTCTTTTTTTTCTTTAAAAAAAGAAAAGATTGTAACGGAAAGCAGGAAATTGCTCCAAATTTTATTTATATCCTAATATGTCTAAAACTTGTTGTGCCGTTTGTTGTTCCGAGAAAACTTCGGTGGCTAATATGCCGTTTTCGTCACGATCTATCAATATGTGTTTGGGTTGCGGCACTAGGCAATGGTGCAATCCGCCAAATCCGCCGATGGTTTCTTGGTAGGCTCCTGTGTTGAAAAACCCGATGTACAATGGTTTTTCTTTGTTGTATTTTGGCAAATAAATGGCGTTCATATTTTGCTCGGAGTTGTAATAATCGTCGCTATCGCAGGTTAATCCGCCCAAAAGTACACGCTCATAAGTATCGTTCCAACGGTTTACGGCCAACATAATAAAACGTTTATTAATCGCCCAAGTATCTGGTAATGTGGTTATAAACGATGAATCGATCATGTTCCATTTTTCACGATCGTTTTGTTGTTTTTGGTACAAAACTTGGTAAATTGCTCCGCCACTTTCGCCAACGGTATAGGATCCAAATTCGGTAAAAATGTTTGGTACATCGACCTCGGCTTCTTCGCAAGCAATTTTGACTTGATTGATGATTTCGTCAATCATATATTGGTAATCGTACTCGAATGCCAATGAATTTTTTATAGGAAAACCACCACCAATATTCAATGAATCTAAAGTGTCGCATTCCTTTTTTAAAGAAACATAAACTTTTATACATTTTACCAATTCGTTCCAATAATAGGCGGTGTCCATTATTCCGGTATTGATAAAAAAGTGCAACATTTTGAGTTCAATATCCTTATTTTCAAGGATTTGTTTTCTATAAAATGGTACAATATTTTTGTATCCGATTCCTAAACGAGAAGTGTAAAACTCGAATTTTGGTTCTTCTTCGGCAGCAATTCTAATTCCGATTTGAAATTTTCCTTTTATTTCGGCTGTTAAAAGGTCTAATTCCTCGTAATTATCAATAATCGGAATGGTTTTTTTATGTCCGTTATTTATTAATCTTGCAATATTTGTAATGTATTCGTCACGTTTAAAACCATTGCAGATAACATAAGTATTTTTGTTGATTTTTCCCGTTTTCATTAAGTTTTCGACAATATTTACGTCGAATGCTGATGAAGTTTCGATATGAATGTCATTTTTGAATGCTTCATTCATAATGTATTCAAAATGAGAACTTTTGGTACAATAACAGTAATAATATTTACCAGCATATTTGTTTTTTTCCATTGATTTTCGGAACCAATTTTTGGCTCTTTGAATGCTTTTGGAAATTTGCGGCAAATAAGTAAATTTTAGAGGTGTTCCGTATTGCTCGACTAATTTCATTAAATCGATGTTGTGAAACTGAAGGTGATCTTTCTCCAATTTGAATTCCTCTTGAGGGAAATAGTAGGTCTGGTTTATTAAATCAGAATATTTTGTATTCATTTATTGTAATTTGTTTTTGATTAAAAAAAGTAAAATTTGATTTAATCGAAACTTCAAACTCGGATATTAGCATAAATAATGGGTAATTTTTCTTGAAACGAATTAGAAAATAAAAATATATCAAATTCCATAAAACCGTTTTGCGAACAACCATTTTTGTAAACCATTGAAAACAAAGGATTACAAGCATTTCCGCTATTGGCAAGATTTTGAATGGATTTATTTCGTCTCATTATTGCAAATGTAAAAAAATATTTTTTTGAAAATAAGCACTTTTCAATATAATTTCATTAATTTTTATAATCTTCAAATGCTTTGTTAATTAATTCATTTTCAACGGATTGATTTATTTTTATTTTTCCGATTCCGTCGAGCAATGCAAATTGAATATTTCCATATTCGTTTTTCTTGTCGTGAATAAGCAAATCTAGGATTGGTTCCAAATCATTTTCATCGAAAATTACTTTCTCGAAAATGTTGTTTATAGTTGATTTTATTTCTTGATATTCTACTTTATTAATTAAGTTTTTTTCTAAAGAAATATAACTTTCTAAAATCATTCCAACAGCAATGGCTTCACCGTGTAGCAAAGTTTTTTTGTTTTCGTTTTCAAGAAAATAACTCTCGATGGCGTGCCCCAAAGTATGTCCAAAATTCAATGCTTTTCGGATTCCGTTTTCGGTTGGATCTTGGGTTACAATGTTATTTTTGATGACAATCGAATCGTAAATTAATTCGTTGAGATTATCCGTATCTAAAGCATATAAATCAAGGAATTTTTTCCAATAATTTGCATCGGCAATTAACCCGTGTTTCAGCATTTCGGCTAATCCAGAACGCATTTCGAGTTGGTCTAAAGTTTCGAGATAATCAACATCAATAAGAACCATTTTTGGGTTGGTAATCGTTCCTATTTGGTTTTTTAAATTGCCCAAATCAACTCCATTTTTTCCGCCAATAGATGCATCGACCATTGCTAATAAAGTAGTTGGAACGTTTAAAAAATCGATTCCACGCTTGAAAGTCGATGCTACAAATCCGCCCAAATCAGTAACAACTCCACCGCCAAGATTGATTATCAGGGTTTTGCGATCGCCACCGAGTTCGGTTAAAACTTTCCAAATTTCTACGCAAGTGTCAATATTTTTATTGATTTCGCCATTTTCGAATTCAATAATTTCAATTTTTAAATCGGTACATATATAAGGTAGAAAATTATTCAAACATTTTTCGTTCGAATTACTATCTACAATCACAAAAATATTAGAATATTTGTTTTCTTGAAGATGATTATTGAGTGCTTCGTACCCTTTTTTGTTAAAAAAAATCGAGTAATTGCTGGCTTGAATGGTTTGCATAATTAGATTTAAAATAGATAAGCAAAATAAAGTAATTTTTGTTTAATAATAATCGAAGTCTAATTATATTTGTGCAACAAAATTTACAAATGGAAAAAATATTCAATAATACACAAGTCGCATTTTCATTAAAAAGTGATACCGAGTTAGATAGAGCCTATTTTTTATTCAAAATGATTGC
>JAYUFL010000167.1:0-3762 GCA_043738745.1 Bacteroidota bacterium | reverse complement strand
TCGGATTATAAATATTCATTCGAAAGATTTTTCGCAAGAGAAAATTCCATTTTATTAGAGGTTTTAGAAGTTTTTTCGAAAAATCATTCTAATTTAATTCCAGTTTTGAATGACGAAAATAAATATTTGGGTTACTATGAAATCGAAGAAGTAATAAAAACTTTTCAGGAAACTCCTTTTTTATCAGAATCTGGAAATATTATTATTGTAAAAAAAGCAATTTTAGATTATTCGATGAGCCAAATTGCTCAAATAATAGAATCTAATAACGGAAAATTATTGGGTGTTTTTGTGTCAAATTCCGATCTATCTACAATAGAAATTACCTTAAAAATAAATGTTGGTGATGTAAACGACATCATTCAAAGTTTTAGACGATACGATTACGAAATAATTTCCGAACATCAGCAAGACGATTATATTAGTATTTTGAAAGAAAACGCCAATTATTTAGAGAAATATCTTTCTATTTAGAAAACGATTTTTTGATTATTTAATTTTTCGAACAATCGAAAGTTCAAAAAAGCATTAAAAATGAAAGTAGCCATTTACGGACAATATTATCAAAACGATACACGACCAATTATTCGTGATATTTTTGCGTTTTTTAATGCCAATAATGTCGAATTGGTTATCGAAGAAAAATTTCTAGAAATATTATATAAGGAAGAGATTCTAAAAAAAGAATACAAAACATTTGCGACTTTCAAGGAACTTGATTCCAGTTTCGATGTTTTTTTGAGTATTGGTGGCGATGGAACAATTTTGCGCGCAGCGACTTATGTGCGTGATTCTGGTATTCCGATTCTTGGTATAAATGCAGGTCGTTTAGGTTTTTTAGCAACCGTTCCGCAAGACAATATTCAAGAATTTTTGCAACTGGTTTTGGATAAAAAATATAGTATTTCCAAACGAACCTTACTTAGTTTGGAAGCATCGAATCATAACGAATCGTTAGCAGAAATAAATTTTGCATTGAATGAAATTACCGTTTCTAGAAAAGATACAACTTCAATGATTACTGTAGAAACTGCTCTGAACGGAGAATATTTAAATTCGTATTGGGCTGACGGATTGATAGTTGCAACGCCGACTGGCTCGACAGGGTATTCTTTAAGTTGCGGAGGTCCTGTGTTAACACCCGATGTAAAAAGTTTGGTAATAACACCTATTGCACCACACAATTTGAATGCCAGACCACTTGTGATTACCGATGATACCGAAATAGAATTGCGGGTTTCGGGTCGAGAAAATCAATATTTAATTTCGTTAGATTCCAGAATTACAACAGTTGACAACAATACAGTTCTGAAAATTAAAAAAACGCCTTTTCAGATAAATATGATAGAAATTCACAACGAAACTTTCTTGAAAACATTGCGAAAAAAACTACTTTGGGGAGAGGACAAACGAAATTAGATATTCGTTTTATACGATTTTGAATATAAATTGCGTTACGTTAGGAAGTTTCTCAAGTCGAGAAATCGATAATTAAGCATTTAATTGGTTATAAATAGAATTGTTTTCGATTAATTCTTTATAATTACTATATTTGCACGCTATTTTAAAATCCATGTATAGATTTTTATTAATTTCTTTGATTAGTTTCCTTGGTTTCAATTTCGTGAATGCTCAAATTCATGAAGTTGGTATTTTTGTCGGTGGAAGTAATTATATTGGCGATGTTGGACCTACAAACTATATTTCTCCAAACAAATTTGCTTTTGGCTTTTTATACAAATGGAACAAAAGCCCCAGACATGCTTGGCGGTTTTCGTACATGCAATCCGAAATATATGCAAGCGATAGACAATCGGATATTGCTAATAGATATGACCGAAATTATAGATTTAAAAATTCCATAAAAGAATTTTCCGCTGGATTAGAATTCAATTTTTTTGATTTTAATTTGCACGATTCCGAAACAAAATGGACACCCTATGTGTACACTGGCCTAAGTGGCTTCATATACAATCAATTGTATTTTATAGGTGGGTCATCCAAAAAAGATTATCGCGATGGAGGATTTGCCATTCCAATGATTGTTGGAGTGAAATCGAATTTTTTGCATAACTTTATTCTTGCAGCCGAAATCGGCGCACGCTACACACTTACAGACAATATTGACGGTAGTAATCCCAAAAATCCAAATCTTAAAACTTTGCGTTTTGGCAATTATAATAGTAACGATTGGTATGTTTTTTCGGGCGTAACACTAACATACACATTTGGTAATAAACCTTGTTATTGCAGGAATTAATATGAATTTGATAGATCAAATCGACGGAAACAATTTACCCAAACATCTTGCCATTATTATGGATGGAAATGGTCGTTGGGCAAAGCAAAAAGGTTTTTTGAGAGCCATTGGTCACGAAAACGGAACAAAATCAGTTCGAACTACAATCGAAACTTGTGCCGAAATTGGTATTTTAAACCTTACGCTTTATACTTTTTCGACAGAAAATTGGAACCGACCAAAACTAGAAGTTGATACATTAATGAATTTGTTAATTAATTCTTTAAAAAAAGAACTAATCACATTGCAAAACAATAACATTAGGTTAAACTTTATTGGCGACATGAACAAACTCCCAAATTCTGCTCAAACAGAATTGCGAGAAGTAATCAAAAAAACAGAGCAAAACTCCAGAATGACATTGACTTTAGCATTAAGTTATAGTTCGAGAGAAGAAATCATAAATGCTGTTAAAATCATTAGTGATAAAGTTAAAAATAATATAATTTCAATAGATGCTATTGACGAATCAATTATTAATAAGCATCTTTACACGCAAAATCTACCGGAAGTAGATTTATTGATCCGAACCAGCGGAGAACATCGAATTAGTAATTTTTTGTTATGGCAAATCGCCTATGCAGAACTATATTTTACCGATGTGCTTTGGCCCGATTTTAAAGAAAAAGATTTATATGAAGCAATTATTAGCTATCAAAAAAGAGAACGTAGGTTTGGAAAAACAAGTGAACAAATTAAATAAAAATTTAGTGTTACAAAAAAATATAAGAATCATTATTGCTCTTTTACTCCTTGGTAGTTTTCAACAAGTTGCGGCTCAGGATCGAATTCCATACGACCAAGGCAAAAAATATATTTTAGCAAAAGTTGATGTTACCGGAAAAGTAAATTTCAATGCACAAACCGTTGTTACCTTTGCTGGATTAGAAAAAGGGCAAAATATAACCGTTCCTGGCGAAGAAATTAGTGCAGCAATAAAAAAATTAGGCAAACTAGAACTTTTTAGTGATATTGATTTTTATACTTCAAAAATTATTGGAGATAGCATTTATTTAGAACTAAGAATAAACGAACTTCCAAAACTAAGCGATGTAAAATTTATTGGTGTAAAGAAAGGTCAAGTCGAAACTTTTATAAAAGACAACGACCTAAAAAAAGGTAAAGTGGTTAACGAAAACCTAATAACAACAACCAAAAACTACGTCGAAAATAAATACAAAAAAGAAGGTTATTTCAACACCAAAGCATATATGAAGATCGTTCAGGACACATCGGTTATCAACCAAGTAAAATTGGTTGTCAAAGTTGACAAAGGCGATAAAGTTAAAATTAGCGAAATTAATTTTACTGGAAACGATAAATTTTCAGATTCTAGACTTCGATCTGCGATGAAAGATACCAAGCAAATTAATCGTCTTAGAATACTAAAATCATCTAAATATGTTAAAGATAAATACAAGTCGGATTTAGTTAAAATAGTTGATGCTTACAAAGAAAAAGGG
>JAYUFL010000166.1:0-10519 GCA_043738745.1 Bacteroidota bacterium | reverse complement strand
CAGCAACTTCAATAAATGCACCGTAATCAGCAATAACTACAACTTTACCTTTTACTTTGTCTCCAATGTTCAAGTCAGCACTCAAAGCATCCCATGGGTGAGCATTTAATTGTTTCAATCCAAGTTGGATTCTAGTTTTTTCGTCATCGAAATCAAGAATTACAACGTTTAATTTTTGGTCTAATTCAAGAACTTCGCTTGGGTGATTGATTCTTGACCAAGAAAGGTCAGTAATATGAATCAATCCATCAACTCCACCAAGATCAATAAATACACCATATGAAGTTATGTTTTTAACAACACCTTCTAGTACTTGACCTTTTTGCAATTGACCAATAATTTCTTTTTTCTGAACTTCAATATCTGCTTCGATAAGTGCTTTGTGCGATACGACAACGTTTTTAAATTCGTGATTAATTTTCACAACTTTAAATTCCATCATTTTGTTCACATAAACATCATAATCTCTAATTGGTTTAACATCAATTTGAGAACCTGGCAAGAACGCTTCGATTCCGAAAACGTCAACAATCATTCCACCTTTAGTTCTACATTTTACAAAACCTGTAACGATTTCTCCAGTTTCATTTGCAGAGATAACACGTTCCCACGATTTCATTGCACGTGCTTTCTTATGAGAAAGTACTAATTGTCCTGTTCTATCCTCACGGATATCAATCAAAACTTCTACTTTATCTCCAACTTTTAGATTTGGATTGTAACGGAATTCATTCAAAGAAATTACACCTTCCGATTTAGCGTTGATGTCAACGATAACGTCACGGTCTGTGATTCTGACAACAATTCCATCTACACATTCTTCCAAGTCTGTTGAAATGAATGTTTTAGAAACTAATTCTTCGAATTCTGCTAAGTTTTTTTCGTCAACTGGGTCAATCCCATCTTCGAAATTTTGCCAATTGAATTCTGATAAAAACTGCTCTTGTGATTTTAATATTTCAGACATGCTGATAAAAATTTGTATTCTGTTTTTCTTGAGTTTCTATATGCGATAGAAAAAACAGAAGTGTTTTACATAAATAATTGATTTCCAAACGAAACTCTACTCTACATTTTGGACTGCAAAAGTAATTCTTTTTTTATTATTTACAAAATATAATAAACAATATGTAATTTAATATAGACAATTACCTTATTGACTTGTAATATTTTTAGAAATAAGAGTAAAATGTTATTTTTAATTTGAACTTTTGTTACATTTGCTAAAATATGGTTTTATAAATATTAGTATTTGTAAGACAAACATTTAAAATAAATAAATATTACATAAAAAAAATGACAAATAACGATATTTTTAAAAAATTACGAGTTGCTTTAATGTTACGAGATGACCAAATAGTAGAAATTTTGGAATTGGTAGATTTTAGAATTACAAAATCAGAACTTGGAGCATTTTTCCGCGATGAAAAGCACGAAAATTATATGGAATGTGGCGACCAAGTGTTGCGTAATTTCTTGAACGGGCTAGTGATTCACTTACGAGGAACAAAAGAAAACCCAAAAAACCCAAACGATGTTCTGGCAAAACACAGGGCAGAAATCCCTGTTAAAGAAGGTTTTAAAGCACGTGCAGAATTTAGACCTGCTCCAAAAACAGAATTTAAGAAAAAACCTGCATCGAATACAAAATCACGAGATAAAAAACCTGCTCCAAAAATTCAGGCTGTCGAAAAAGTTAAATATAGCAACGGAAACAAAAAAAAATCTTAAGGTAACATTAAGATTTTTTATCTTAAAATAACATCTAAAACAACTTCTCTACCCAAATCGTCGTTGATTATTTTTATAATTTTGGATTTACCTAAACTCAATTCTTGCCGTAAAACTGACGAAGTTAATTCTACATATAATTTTCCGCTTTTAAACATTACATTTTTGGTATAACTATTAACACCATTTCCCATAAGATTTTTCCAAGCGTCGCTAACAGTAATATCGTCTATACCAGACTGTAACTTATTTTTTTCGATAATTTCTTTTAGAACATCAGCAATTGTACTATCGTTACCTATACGTTTTGCCATTATTTTATGCTAAATGGAATTTGTTTTTTATAGGAAAAAGTTCCGATTTGCTTATTTTCTAATACCAATTTGTTTTCGGTGAGTTCTAAAATTTGCTCTTCCAAATTGCCAAAATCGGAATAATATTCTATAAAAGGTTGGTCTTGTTTATACAAAATTTTAATTTTTTGATATTGATTATTTACTAAATATTTTCCATCGAATTGAGGCATTACTTTTTTTCGGATTCCTTTACTATTTTTTATTTCGAAATAATCAATAGTTTCGTTCATTTTGTATTCTTTTTTATCACCATTTTTCAAAACTACTTTTTCTATCTCCCAATATCCATTAATTTTTGCAATATCCGATTTTTCTATATTATGGTTGCAGGACGTAAAACCTATAATTAGTAACAATAATCTGAAATATTTTTTCATAATCATTTACTAAAAATTGCAACTCCATCAATAATAATTGAATCGGAATAGATCGTTATGTTTATTGAATTTCCTGAATTAACACTAGAAAGTGATTCAGTAATTACTAAAGATGAATTTTTAAATTCAAATTTCCTAACAAGACTTTTTCCAAAATTATCTTTTATTTCTATATATCCACTCACCTTTTGTTTAAAACTTTCAAAAATTTTAATGAAATCTTTACTCAAGGTTTCGGAAGTTGTAACATTTAAATAAATAGGATCTGGTTTTTGGACTGTTACTGGATCTGTGCTTACAACATAATTACTCAGATTATACGATATATTGGTTAATTTTACTTTGATTTTAGCACCATTATAATCGATGTTTAGTGTTTGTTCATACCTTGTTTCTTCTTGTGAATAAGAGTTTTGAAAAGAAAAAAAGCAAGAGTATAGAAGAACTATAATTTTTATTATTAATTTCATAATTATAAAATTTTTTATAAAAATACAAAAAACAAATTCAATTTTTTAAATAATTTAATATTTTTTACAAAAATAAATTTTAGTTTTATATTAAAATAAAGTTAAAACTAAATTAAACCTTTTCGAATATCTAATGTCTTATAAATATAAAATTCTATTTATCATGAAAAAAACTATTCTAATTATTTTTACATTTTTTGCCTTAGGATGTTCTTCTGATTCTACCGACGTAGTTGCTGCTAATCCAATCACAGTTACCGAAACTATGTATTTTCCGCCTTTGACTAGTACAACTTGGGACACAAAAACTATTGCAAGTTTGGGTTGGAATCAATCCGCTGTACAACCGCTTTTGGATTATTTGGTGCTAAAAAATTCTAAATCATTTATCGTTTTGGTTAACGGACGTATTGTTTTAGAAAATTATTTCAACGGACACGACGCTAATACAGCTTGGTACTGGGCGAGCGCAGGAAAAACACTTACTTCGACTGTTTCAGGAATTGCACAACAAGAAGGATTAATAAATATAAACAACAAAGTTTCAACATACATCGGAACTGGTTGGACTAGCGAAACTCTAGCACAAGAAAACTTAATAACATGTAAAAATTTACTCACAATGACTTCTGGGTTGGATGATATTACATATGGAGATGCTGTAAACCCTGCCAGCCTTCAATACATTGCGCCAGCAGGAACACGTTGGGCGTATCATAATGTATATGTAAAAATGCAGGACGTGATTGCACAGGCAAGCGGTCAAACTTGGGAAAATTACTTCAATGCAAAATTAAAAGATAAAATTGGAATGACAGGTTCTTGGATTCCATCTGGCAACAATATCGTTTACTGGAGTACTTCTAGAAGCATGGCACGTTTTGGGTTATTAATGCTTAACAAAGGAAAATGGGATACAAATCAAGTTTTGAACGAAACCTATTTTAGCGAAGCAACAAATACATCACAAAACATAAACCTTGGATATGGATATTTATGGTGGTTAAACGGAAAAGCGAATTATCATTTACCTGACTTGCAAACTCAATTTTCAGGAAGTATTATTCCGACGGGCCCGAATGATATGTTTATGGCTTTAGGTAAAAACGATCAAAAAATTTATGTAATTCCGAGTAAAAAAATGGTGATTATTAGAATGGGGGATCCCGCAGATCCAATAAATCCAAGTTTTGCTTTGTCTGGGTTTGATGCTGAGTTGTGGACAAAAATTACTGCAATGACAAATTAATTTTACAAAATCTTCTTATCGAATAAATCCACAACATCTTCCTCCCCGACTTGTAAATTCCAAGTTTTTATTCCAAGTCTTTCAGCAGCATCCGTATTTTCTTTTTTATCATCGACAAATAAAGTACGTTTTGGATGCAAATTGTGCTTATTTAGAAGGTGTTTAAAAATAATTTCGTTGGGCTTTCGCATACCTATTTCGAAAGAAAAATAGATTTTTTCGAAACACGAATAAAAATCTCTTGCAAACGTAAGCCCAGACTGATGTTCGAATTTGCTAATATGAGTTTCGTCAGTATTTGAAAGAAGGTATAATTTATGACTTTTAGACAATTTTTGCAAAAACTCCAACCTATATAAAGGAAAATCGCCGATAATTGAATTCCAAGCAGCCCTAATTTCTAATAAATCTGCGTTTGGAATGTATTTTTGAAAACCCTCCAAGAATTGAAGTTCGGTTATTTTTCCTATTTCATATTGAGTATTCAAAAATTTTAGATCGTCATTCCAAGTTTTTAAGCCCAATTTCTCGAAATTTTCTTTAACTTTTCCATGATTTAAATCGATGAAAACATCACCAAAATCAAAAATAATAGTATCAATCATGGTTTTTATAAATTAAAAGTTCATCGTCCATAATTTTAGTTTTCGATTCGTATTTCCGATTTAAGACTGGCGATTTTATTCCAGTTTCAAAAAAAACAGTTCCTCCAAAAACTCGGGCTTCATCCCAAATATTCGAGTCAATAAATGTTTGCAAAGTCCGACTCCCTCCTTCTACAATTACCGATTGAATATTTTTTTTAAATAAAACATCACAAATCTGATTTACAATATTTTCACTAAAATCAATTTCATTTTTTGAAATTACAATCGTTTCTGATTGATTATCAAATATATCACTATCTTTTGGAATTCTATTATTTTGATCTAAAATTACTCGAATTGGATTTTTCCCTATCCAGTCTCGTACATCTAATTTTGGATTATCATCAATCACAGTTTTCGTTCCAACCAAAATTGCTTGCTCTTGGCTACGCCATTTATGAACTAATTGACGAGAAAATTCATTAGTAATCCAAACTGGTTTTTTCTCTTTTTTGTATATAGGTGCAATGTATCCGTTTTGAGATTCAGCCCATTTCAAAATAATATAAGGGCGCTTTTTTTCGTGAAAAGTAAAAAAACGTATGTTTGAATTTCTACATTCTGTTTCTAAAATACCGACAATCACATGTATTCCTGCATTTTTTAGGATTTTAATTCCTGTTCCCGCTACTTTTTTGTTAGAATCCAAAGTTCCAATAACTACGTTTGGAATTTTCGAATCCATAATTAAATTGCAACAAGGAGGTGTTTTTCCAAAATGCGAACAAGGCTCCAAACTAACGTAAATTGTTGATTTTGAAAGTAATGATTTATCTTTTACAGCATGTATTGCATTAACTTCGGCGTGATTTCCGCCATATTCAGATGTAAAACCTTCGCCAATAATAATGTTGTTGTGAACTATGACCGCACCAACTGATGGATTAGGCATTGCTACCGAAAGTCCATTTTTTGCAATTTCAATACAGCGTTTTATATATTTTTCATTTGTGTTCACAGCACAAAAATACTACTTTTGTTTTATGATAATTAGAGAAATTGAAAAAAAAGACAATCATGCCGTTGGCGAATTAGTTCAAAAGGTATTAATGGAAATGGGTGCGCCAAAAATTGGGACTGCTTATTCCGACCCCTATTTATTTAATTTATTCGGAATTTATTCGGAACCAAAAACCATTTATTTCGTTATCGAAAACGAAGGTAAAATTATTGGTGGCGCGGGAATTGGAACTTTAGAAAACGATATTTGCGAACTACAAAAAATGTATTTTTTACCCGAATGCCGCGGCTTAGGTTTAGGAACAAAACTCATGGAAATGTGTCTCGAAAAAGCCAAAGAATTTGGATATACAAAATGTTATCTCGAAACTATGCACTACATGAAATCGGCACAAAAACTATACAGAAAAGTAGGTTTCGAGAACATTGATGCGCCCATTGGCAATACAGGCCATACAAGTTGTCCAGTTTGGATGATTCGTAATCTATAATTTCTAAAGATGAAAATAAAACAATACAAACTACTTTTTGTCGAACAACTTATTTCAATTTATGGTGAAGTTGAAGCAGATAGTTTTTTTTATATTATTCTTGAAAATAAAAATAATTTAAGACGAATTGATTTGGCTCTGAATCTTGACTTGGAGTTTTCTGAATCTGAAATCAATCTTTGGAATTCTATTTTAGAACAACTAAAACTTGAAATTCCAATACAATATATACTTGGAGCAACTTCGTTTTTTGGTTTGGATTTCGAAGTTAACAAAAATGTACTAATTCCTCGTTCAGAAACCGAAGAATTAGTCGATTGGATTATAAAAGACGGTTTAGAAGTTGAAAAGATAGAAAATTTAAAAATTTTAGATATCGGAACAGGTTCGGGTTGTATTGCAATTTCATTGGCTAAAAACATCAAAAATTCAGATATTTTTGCTTTAGATATTTCCGAAAATGTTTTGACAACCGCTCGAAAAAATGCGATTAAAAATAATGTGGATATATCTTTAATTCAAAAAAATATTCTCGAAACGAATGATTTAGAGCAACAATTTGACATTATTGTTTCGAATCCGCCCTATGTTCGAAATCTCGAAAAAAATGAAATTCAAAAAAACGTCTTGGAGAATGAGCCACATTTGGCACTTTTTGTTGACGATAATGATGCTTTGATTTTCTATCGAAAAATTGCTGAATTAGCAAAAATAAATCTCTCGAAAAACGGAAAATTATATTTCGAAATCAATCAATATCTTGGGAAAGAAACCATTGAAGTGTTAAAAAATTTGGGTTTTAGAAATATCGAATTAAAAAAAGATATTTATGGAAATGATAGAATGATTAAATCTCAAGTTTAATATCTAACAAATCTATTCGTATCTTAAAGCCTCAATAGGATCTAGTTTTGCTGCTTTTACTGCAGGAAAAGAACCAGAAACAATTGCTACCACAAAACTGATTACAAAAGCACCAATAATTGCCATCCACGGAATAACAAATTCGAATTTCAGTAAACTCGAAACGCCAAAACCAGTTATAATTCCAAGAATTGTTCCAACAATTCCGCCTAGTTGACCAATAATTAATGTTTCCATAAAAAACTGAACTGCAATGGTTAGTTTTTTTGCTCCAAGTGCTTTTCGAACACCAATTTCGCGGGTTCGTTCGGTAACCGAAACAATCATTATATTCATTAGTGCAATCGACGACCCAAAAATAGTTATCAAACCAATTACTAACGCAGCAATGGTCAAATAACCTGTGATATCTTGGATTTTATGTACCAAATCGTCACTCCTAGAGATAGCAAAATTAGAATCTTTTACAGGGCTAATTTTTCGAACTTTTCGCATTGTGATTGTAGCATTATCGACAGCTTCATCCAATAAATTATTTTTACCAACCATGGAACTTACAGAATAGTTGATGTTTGGAGCCGTAAACAACGAACGTGCAACCTGAATTGGAATCAGAATACGCAAATCTTTGCTTTGTCCAAAAGTCGAACCTTTTTCTTTTAGAACTCCAATTACTTTAAATTTTGCTCCTCGAATAGCAATAATTTTATCGATCGGATTAACGTCTTTCAGCAATCCTTTCGAGGCAAAATCAGAGCCGACAATACACGAATAGGAATTGTTATCAATATCGAAACCAGTAAAATTTCTGCCTTGAGTTGTTTCTAAACCCGAATTTCTCATAAAATTTTCGTCAACACCAAGTACCGAAATTTCAGGGTCAGTTTTTGTATTTTCAAATTTTACTTCTGCCTTGGCTGTTGCCGTAAATGACAGCGATGTTTGTGTAAACGGATATTTATATTTTTCTTTAAACTCAACTGCTTGCGGATACGAAATTATTGGATTTACTTTATTTTGTTGATTATCTCCATTAGTTTTATTAGAAAAATCGTATTGTTCGATATTAAAAGTATTAGAACCCATTGAGGCAAAGTTTCCAGAAATAGTATTTTCTAGCGCCGAAATTACTGTGAGAATTCCAACCAAAGCCCAAATTCCAATAGCAATAATAAAAACTGTTAATATTGTACGCAACAACTGAGTTCTTATGGAACCGAGTGCAATTCGAACATTTTCTTTAAATAATTTAAACATAATATGTATTTGACACAAAATTACACTTTTTGTTACAAGTTTGTGTCTTTTTTTTTAATTCTAATTTTAAAAATAAGATATTTGCAGTTAGATTGAGACAAACCAAACTTATAATACAAAAATGGCATCAAAACCAAGTTTACCAAAAGGAACTCGAGATTTTTCACCAATTGAGGTGGCAAAAAGGCAATATATTATTCAAAAAATAAAAACCAATTTCGAAAAATTTGGCTTTCAACCCATAGAAACACCTTCGTTCGAAAATTCCGAAACCCTCATGGGTAAATATGGCGAAGAAGGCGATCGATTAATTTTTAAAATATTGGATAGTGGAGATTATTTAGAGAAAGCAAATGAAGACATTTTTTTGAATGATGAAATTAGTTTTTCAATTTATATATCAACACAAAATATATTTAGAGAAATAACAAATTATTTGATAAATAAAAAACTATATAACATTGAACACATTGACGATTCTGTATTTCAGAATTTAATTAAAGACAAAGAAATTTGTGATGAATTAAATAAAAAATTTAATGAATGGACTACTATTTATGTTTTTAGAGATTTAAATTTAGGAAAATTATTTAAGAATGTTTTAATAAAAAATCAAGAGTATATTCTTATTTCTATAATTGATTTTATATGGAATTTAGGAACTGGTTATTCTGAAAAAAAAATATCTAAATATTTAGAAAGGGATTTGATTGAAGCAAATAGAACTAACATAAAAAAATTAAGTCTTTTTCTTAAAAATAAATTAAAAAATGAAACTGAAATTATTGGAGCAAATTCTAATTCTGTTTCAAAATTAATCTCTGAAAAAGCCCTTCGTTACGACCTCACAGTTCCATTTGCGCGCTACGTAGTACAACATCAAAACGATATTGAGTTTCCTTTCAAACGCTACCAAATTCAACCTGTTTGGCGTGCCGATCGTCCACAAAAAGGTCGCTTTAGAGAATTTTTTCAGTGCGATGCCGACGTGGTTGGTTCCACTTCGTTGTGGCAAGAAGTCGAACTAGTACAATTATATGATGCCGTTTTCTTTGATTTAGGTTTAGAAGGCGTAACCATAAAAATCAATAACCGAAAAATACTTTCGGGAATTGCCGAAGTTATTGGAGCATCGGATAAATTGATTGATTTTACAGTTGCTTTGGACAAACTCGACAAAGTTGGTGAAGATGGTGTTAAAAAAGAAATGCTCGAAAAAGGAATTTCCGAAATCGCTATCGAAAAAGTGCAACCGCTTTTTAACTTTTCGGGAACAATTCAAGAAAAAATACAAAAACTTTCGGCACTGCTTTCCTCTTCAATCGAAGGAATGAAAGGTGTTCAAGAATTGCAATTTATTTGCAAAAACGTGACTGATTTGGGGCTCAAAACGGCAACTTTAGATTTAGATGTAACTCTGGCTCGTGGATTAAATTATTATACTGGGGCAATTTTTGAAGTCGCTGCACCAAAATCGGTCGAAATGGGATCTATTGGCGGTGGCGGTCGCTATGATGACTTGACAGGAATTTTTGATTCCAAAAATAAAATGAGTGGCGTTGGTATTTCCTTTGGGCTAGACCGAATTTATTTGGTAATTGAACAACTAAATTTATTTCCTGAAACGGTAACTATTGCGCCAAAAGCACTTTTTTTGAATTTTGGAGAAAAAGAAGCGTTTTATTGCATGAAAGCCATTACTGAATTAAGAAATTTAGGAATAAAAGTCGAAATGTATCCTGACAATGCAAAAGTTGCAAAACAATTTATGCACGCCGATAAACGAGGCATTTCGTTTGCAATACTTGTTGGGGAAAATGAAATTAACGAAAATAAATTTTCTCTGAAAAATCTAGTTTCGGGAGAGCAAGAATTTTTGAATTTTGAAGAATTGAAAAATCGATTAAACTAATTTACAACGGATTTACAAATTTCTTTTTGTATTTTATAATTTTATACCCTTGATTTTTCTTTGGATGTTCTGATTTTGATCCAACTCTGCTCATGGCACATCTAAATCCGATGAAATCCGATGACATATCTTCGGGCATATAGCGTCTTTGACCAGGATCAAGCCAATAAACTCTATCTTGCCAAGAACCGCCCTTGTAAACCCG
>JAYUFL010000165.1:0-10540 GCA_043738745.1 Bacteroidota bacterium | reverse complement strand
ACTAGCAAAGTCTAAAGTTCACCTCTGCTTTCCTTTGAATAAAATTAATCATTTTTTATTGAATTCAAAGTAAAGGCAAAGTCTCCCGACTTTGAGTTAAGAAGTAAACACAACCCGATAGCGCGGATATGCTTTTAGAACGATAGCCCGATGGCTCGGTTATATCATTATCACGATAGCGCGGTTTTGCAAACCGTGCCAGTAAACACAGACAAACAGAAAACAAAAAACCACTCAAGAAAAGAGTGGTTTTTTATAGAAAAAGCGTTACTATGCTAGGGATTTTTTTTAAAAAATTAATTTTACATGCAATTATTTTAATAAAATTTTTAAAAAAAATTATCTCAAAACAAAACTTGTTTTAGATGTTAATTGATTTTTGTCAAAAACATTTACAAAATAAGTTCCTTTTTCAAATTCTTTTCCACCATTGTCCAAAAGTTGGACTACATCGACAGACTGATTCTTAAATTCAACTTTAGTTGTAAAACTGTAAGTTAAAGTCTCCATTCCAAAATCCTGAGTCTTCTTTTCTCCAATTACATTATTTTTACTATCAATTACTTGAATATAAAATGTTTTTTCGCCAGAATCTGCAATTTCATTTGCAGCAATCGAAAAACTGATTTTTAATTTATTTGCTCTACTTGCCTTATCAGTTTCAACCTCTTTTCCAGAACTTTTTACTTTTACGGACTGTGTTTTCAAATTCATTACAACCAATTTCGATGCTTTTGTAACCTTATCCGCTAATACTTTATTTTTAGAACTTAAAGTATCATTCGATTTTCTTTGATTTTCAGCAACAACAACTGTGCTGTCTCTTTGTACTGTTAAGGTTTGATTTGTTTTTTTTAGCAAATCATTTTCTGCAATAAGCGATTTCATATTGCTTTGTAGTTGATTGTATTTTTGGCGAAAACCAGTCATTGCAGCTAAACTTCCGTTCGATTTCTTTAAATCATTAATTAAATTTTCTACTTTAGTTTTTTCGGCAACTAAATTGTCAGATATCGAAGTTTTGTCTTCAATCGCTTTTTCATAAGTAGTTTTAAGGGCTGTTAAAGAATCCAATACAGTATTTTTTTCTGATTTTACAGTCAGAAATTTAGTTTCAATTTCCTTTGTATCATTAAAACTTTTAAAATTGTAAGCCAAACTTCCTACTAGTGCTAATGCCAAAACTGCTACTGATGCTTTTAGCGTTGAATTTTTCTTTTGATTTTCCATGTGTTTGTTTTTGGTATGTTAAAATATATTATAATTAATTTTAATTTATAACGTTAAAAGATAAATAAAATTGTATATTTTTATTTTTTTACAAAAATGATATTATTTAAGAACAAAAGTTTGTTTGGATACAATTGTTTCATTGTCAAATATATTTACTAAATAAATGCCTTTTTCGGGGCTATTTAAAACAACATTTGTCGAAATATCTAACGGCTCGTTTTCGAATTTAATAGGATATGAAAGACTATAATTTAGTTCTAATGTGCCAAAAAATTTGGTTTTATTTTCTCCGATTATATTGTTTTTCGGATCAATGATTTGAATAAAATATTCTTTATAACAAATTTTGCTAAGTTTTTTTCCAATAATCATAAAACTAATTTTTAAAAGATTGGCTTCTTTCGTTTTGTTCGAAATCACTATAAAACCAGATTCATCTTCCTTATAACAAATTGTTTTTAAGTTAATTATTGATAATTTTGAAACTTTTTTAATATCTGAATTCAAATTTTTATTAATTGCTACAATCGTATCGTTAATTTTTTTTGTATTTGTTAATAAAAAAATAGCACTATCTTTTTGCCTTTTATAGAAGTCGTTTCGACTAACTAGTTTTATTCTATCTTTTTGAAGTTCTTTTACAATAGTATTTAATCTTAAAGTTTCATTTTTATATTTTATTAAAGAAATCGAATCTATAGTACTATCGCATACAATTTGCAATAAATTAATAACTTTTTGTTTCTCTAAAATTAATTTCGATTTTAAATGTTTTTTTTCAGATATCGCAATCTCAAGTTGCTTTTTAGAATTCCGAAGATCTATAATCATAGATTCTGTTTGTATTTTTGAAACATTTTGATTATGCTTTGTATTCTGATAAAATTTATTTAAAAATCCAGCACAAACTGAAAAAATAGTTATTAAAAATCCGATAGCTATTTTAAAAAACACAATTTTTTTAATTGGTACCATAATTTTTTTATTTTGATTAATATTCTAATCGTATATTATCATAATGTAAAAGTACTAATTATATTTTTATTCAATATACGTATTTTTACGTACATTGAATTTTTTTACATAAAATGTAACATATAATTTATTTTTTTAATACTATTTGATATAATTACAAATAAATATAACCCTTAAAATCTTACTTAAAAAACAAACCACAAAAAAAAAGATTTCAATTAAGAAATCCTTTTTTTTGTGGTTTATAAACAATTTTATTTTAAAATGAAATACGAATTACTTATTAATTCCTTTTGATCGAAAATATTAATCAAATAAGTTCCTGCGAGAAAATCTTTGCCGTTTATTTCTTTGGCCAAATCTAATGTTTTTCCATTATAGGAAACTTTTGAAATAAAAGAATAAACCAATATATTGCTATCAAAAGTTAACTTTGCTTTATCTCCAATAACATTGTTGTTTGGGTCGATTACTTGTACATAATATTCTTTATCTACCGACTTCGAAAGTTGATTTTCGGCAACAGTAAAACTAATTCTGACCATGTTTATTTTACTCGCAACGTCGTAAATTATTTCTTTTCCAGAGCTTTTTAGTTTTACACCAACTCCTTTTAAGTTAAGTAGTGCTAATTTTGAACCTTTTTCAATTTTTTTCGATAACTCAACGTTTTTATACGATAGTACCTGATTTGAAATTCGTTGAGTATTCAAAACATCCTGAGTGCTATCTTTGGATGTTTTAAGAAATGAATTCTTTTGTGTCAAATCACTAACCTGAGACATCATGACTTTCATTTTACCATTTAAATCTATATATTGCTGTTTAAATCCTGATAGTGATGCAACACTACCATCGGATTTTTTTAGTTGTTCCAACAATGCAATAATTCTATCTCTTTCAACAATTAATTGATCCGAAAGTGAAGTGTTTTCAGCAATTGCAACATCATAAGCATTTTTTAATGCTGTTAATTCAGTTATTGCTTTGGTCTTCTCGTCAACTACTTTAATTGTGTTTATTGTAGATATTTTACTGTCATTCGTTAATTTATAAATATAACCAAAACTGCCTACACATAGTAATAGAAGTATAATAACGGCTACTTTCAATTTCGAAGTACTACTTTTCTGTTGTTCCATAAAAATAAAATTTTAACAAAAATAAAAAATTTAATTTTAATAATTCATTGATTTACTAAAAATATTATTAGTCAAATATAAATTTATATTACTAATAAATTTATATTACTTAAATAAAATCATATTTTTGGTTACTAGAAAATATCTTATGCAAAGTTTTATTCCTTTTACAAGTTCGGATTTAGCAAAAATAACAAACCATAGAAGTGGCGAAATTAAATTTGGGGAAAAAATGCTAACTGTGCCAAAAAACATGGATGTTTTTTCTTATCTAAAAGAATGTGATGCAAAATATGTTTTGTTTGGAATACCCGAAGATATTGGAATAAGAGCCAATTATGGTCGCCCAGGAGCCGCATCCGCCTGGGAAAGTACTTTGAAAAGTATTGCAAACATTCAGCATAATCGATTTTGCAAAGGTTACGATTTGTTAATTTTAGGACAACTTAATGTTTTCGAAGAGATGGAATTGGCTCCTAATTTAGATTTTAATGTCACTGCAGATCGAAAAAAACTAAATTTATTAGTCGAAACTATAGATAAAGAAGTTGTTCATATTATTAGTATTATTATAAAAGCAGGGAAAATTCCAATAATCATAGGTGGAGGACACAATAATGCCTATGGAAATATAAAAGGAACTGCTCTTGCAAAAGGAAAACCTATTCATGCCATAAATTTCGATGCCCATTCTGATTTTAGGATTCTCGAAGGACGACACTCTGGTAATGGATTTTCGTATGCGTATGAAGAAGGTTTTTTAAAAAAATATTTTATTTTTGGTTTGCACGAAAATTATACTTCCAAAAATGTTTTGGATAACTTAAAGAAAATTGAAGATCGAGTTCGTTACAATACTTATGACGAAATCAATATTCGAAAACAAAAAAACTTTCATCAAGAAATGGTTTTGGCAAGCGAATTTATTCAAAATGATTTTTATGGAATAGAAATTGATCTCGATGCTATTCCTAATATTGCAAGTTCTGCAATGACTTTAAGTGGTTTTTCTGTTGAAGAACTTCGACAATTTATATCATTTTTTGGAAAAAATCCAAATGTTGCTTACCTACACATTTGTGAAGGTGCACCCGATTTGGGAGATGATAAAAATAATCATTTAATTGGCAAATTAATTGGTTATTTGATTACTGATTTTATAAAGGCTAATTCTTAATAGAATATAGACAATTGGTTGAAAGTTTACTTATACAAAAAATGCTCGAATTTCTTCGAGCATTTTTTGTAATATATCCCAATTAATTAGTCATTATGCTGGTGTTCTACTAAATTTTTATCGCTTGCAGAAATAGTATCAACTAAAACTGGTGTTGCAATAAACAAAGACGAATATGTTCCTACAACAATTCCGATAAGCATTGCAAAAATAAATCCTCTGATTGATTCCCCTCCAAAAATAAACATAATTAATAATACTAATATCATCGTTAATGAAGTATTAATTGTTCTAGACATTGTTGTATTAATAGATTGGTTAACAATTTCGGAGAATGTTCCTTTTGATTTTCCTGATAAAAATTCACGAACTCTATCAAATACAATTACGGTATCGTTCATTGAATATCCAATTACGGTAAGTATTGCTGCAATAAAATGCTGATCAATTTCCATTCCAAAAGGCATAACTTTCCATAACAAAGAATAAATTCCTAGAACAAAAATAACATCGTGTGCTACAGCTGCGATTGCTCCCAAACTATATTGCCATTTTCTAAAACTAATCATAAGGTATAAAAACACAATTGCCATAGCACCAATTACTGCCCAATAAGCATTTGTTTTAATATCATCTGCTACGCTTGGTCCAACTTTGGATGCTTGTACAATTCCGTATTTTTTGCCTTCGTAAGAATTAACAAATTTATCGTAAGTCAATCCAGCGTTATAATGTTTTTTTAAATTATCAAATAAAATTTTATTAATTTCTTGGTCAATTTCAGTTCCGTGTTCCTTTACTTTATAATTTGTTGTGATTTTAAGTTGTGAATCGTTTCCGAATGTTTTTGCTTCTACACTTCCAAAAACTTTTACAAGATCTTGCTTTACTACTTCGGCACTAACCGATTTATCAAAACGAACCTGAAATGTTCTACCACCAACAAAATCTACACCTTGATTTAACCCATTTCCAAAAAATAAGGAGATTAAACTCACTACAACTACTGTTGAAGAGAAAATGTATGTCCATTTTTTTATTCCCAAGAAATCAAAATGAAAGTTTGTAAACCAGTTTTTAGAAAATCCTGTTACGAAACTTAATTTATTCCCTCTTTTAACACTCCAATCTAGTAACATTCTTGTAATGAAAATTGAAGTAAAAAGTGAGGTGAAAATACCAATCAATAAAGTTGTAGCAAATCCTTTGATTGGTCCTGTACCAAAAATTAACAATACTAAACCCGTAAGTACGTGTGTTACATTTGCGTCTATAATAGAGCGCATTGCACCTTTCCAACTAAAAGAAGTATTTATAGCATCTTCGAGTGTTTTACCTCTTCGAAGTTCTTCCTTTGCTCTTTCGTAGATGATAATATTGGCGTCAACTGCTGTTCCCATTGTAAGTACTATACCAGCAATTCCTGGTAAAGTAAGTACGGCTCCTAAACTAGCCAAAATTCCAAATAAAAATAAAAGATTTATTGCCAACGCAATATTTGCATACCAACCCGATTTTCCATAATAAATCATCATCCAAAGCGAAACTAAAAGTAAACCTACAATAGATGATCTTGTTCCGTTATCGATTGCCTCTTGACCTAATGATGGGCCAACTACTTCTGATTGAACAATTTCTGCAGCTGCAGGCAACTTTCCTGCTCTTAGAACATTTGCTAAATCTTTAGTTTCTGTTAGTGTAAATGATCCTGAAATTTCTGAATTACCACCCGAAATAGGTCCTGTAGAAACTCCTGGTGCCGAATACACAATATTATCTAATGCTATTGCAATATTTCCTTGTGTCGTGTAGGCTTTTCCTGTAAGTTCTTCCCATATTTTGGATCCTTTAGCGTTCATTTGCATTGAAACTGCTGGTTTGCCCACTTGGTCGAATGTATCTTTGGCATCTGTAATTACTCCTCCACTCATTGGTGGTTGATTATCTCTATTACCTTTAAGAGCATACAACTCTATTGCTATTGTTTTTATTGAATTTTTTGCTTTTAAAGGATCTACCAATCGTTTATCTAAAACATCTATCTCAGATGGTATTCCCCATGCAAATTTAGCATAGTGCTGGTCAGCCGTTAATAGAATTTTAATGTCCGCACGTTTTAGATACGAGTTTATGGAAACTGTATCCTTTGGACTAAAGTAACCCAAAACCGCACCTTGACCATACGCTACAAATTTGTCAATTAATGGATTTTGTCCTTTAGTGTCTTTTGCTGGGTCGTCTTTTTTATCAACAAGAAGTGAATCTAAATTATTTTTTTTAACTTCTTTTATGTCAACATTGGTAGCAACTGTTTTTTCTGTTTTTTTCAAGACATCGTTTGCTGCGATAATAAAACCATTCATGTCCTGTGCTTTGAATGTTTCCCAGAACTCTAATTGAGCAGTACTTTGCAATAATTTTTTAACACGATCTACATCTTTTGCTCCTGGAAGTTCCACAAGAATTCGTCCTGATTGTCCCAAGCGTTGAATGTTTGGTTGTGTTACTCCAAATTTGTCTATACGTTTTCTCAAAACTTCGAAAGCACTAACAATTGATTCGTCAACTTTTTTTCTAATAACTTTTTGTGCTTGCGCATTAGTCATTTTGAAATTTATTTCGTCTCCAAGATTTTTATTAGCAAAAATATCTGGCGATGCTAATTTTGTTTTTCCTTCGGCAGCAGTTTCAAATTCTTTGAAAAAAGCATCGATATAATCTTGATTTCCAACTTTGTTTGTAGTTGCATCGGCAAGCGCTTTAACAAAAATTGGGTCTTTAGAATTGTTTGATAATCCTTTTAAAATATCTTTAACCGAAATTTCTAGAATTACATTTATTCCTCCTTCTAAATCTAAACCTTTGTTAATTTGTTTATCTTTAACTTCGTTAAAAGTAAAAAAGTTCATAAAAACTTTTTCTTTTCCGATTGAGTCTAAATAAGTAAACTCTTTTTTAGAATCGCCTTTTGCAAAAATTTTTGCATCGGTTTGAATTTTATTCGAAACGAATGTGAATGATAGTTGGTAAATACTTACCAATGCAAATAGAATTGCGAAAAACTTAATAAGACCTTTATTTTGCATTACTTAATAATTAATTAATTTTTTAAAATATTTTGGTTACAAAACCAATTAAATTGATGTTAAATATAATTTTCAGTTACGAAACTGAAAATAACAAATAACTCTATTTTTTTTGAAACGTGCAAATATATAATTTACGAAAAGATATACCAATTTATTTATTGATAATTCTCAAAAAAAAAGACTTTAAATTTAAAGTCTTACTTTTATGGCGCGTTTATATTATAAAACTGACTTTAAATCTGCATTCATATTTCGAACAGCATCTGCACTCTTAGCAAACAATACTTTTTCTGAATCATTCAAATTTATATTTAGAATTTGTTCAATTCCATTTTTACCAATAATACAAGGAACTCCTATGCAAATATCTGATTGTCCATATTCTCCGTCGAGAAAAACAGAGCAAGAAATCATTTTCTTTTGATTGTTTAAAATCGAATCAACTAAATAAGCAACAGATGCTCCAGGTGCATACCAAGCCGAAGTTCCTAAAAGCCCCGTTAATGTAGCTCCACCAACCATTGTGTCTGCAGCAACTTTATCTAATTGTTCTTGCGAAAGAAATTCCGAAACTGGAATTCCATTATAAGAAGCCAAACGAGTCAAAGGTATCATAGTTGTATCTCCATGACCACCAATAACCATAGCAGAAATATCGTTTGCAGGTTTATCCAATGCTTTTGAAAGATAATATCTAAAACGAGAACTGTCTAAAGCGCCACCCATTCCGATGATTCTATTTTTTGGTAATCCTGTTGCTTTTAATGCCAAATAAGTCATTGTGTCCATTGGGTTTGAAACTACTACTACAATAGTATTTGGCGAATGAACCAAAACATTTTCTACCACATTTTTCACAATTCCAGCATTAATACCAATTAATTCTTCGCGAGTCATTC
The DNA here is from genome assembly GCA_043738745.1 of Bacteroidota bacterium. GTDB lineage: Bacteria > Bacteroidota > Bacteroidia > Flavobacteriales > Flavobacteriaceae > Flavobacterium. The sequence goes on along the minus strand of JAYUFL010000165.1, from coordinate 2,025 downwards.
CTGGTTTTCTTGGAATTCCAGAAGTAATCACAACCACATCGCTATTTGCCGTTTTGGAGTAATCGTTGGTAACTCCCGAAAGTTGTGTGTTAAAACCTGTATTTGTAGCACATTGCATTAAATCCATTGCTTTTCCTTCTGCAAAACCTTCTTTAATATCGAGCAAAACAACTTCGCTTGCTATTCCTCTGTATGAGATTACATCTGCACACGATGCGCCTACATTTCCTGCGCCAACTATAGTAACTTTCATTTTTTTTATTTTAAATTATGAATAATTATTTACGCATCGATATTTGCATAAACGGCATTTTTTTCTATAAATTCTCTTCGTGGTGGTACTTCATCTCCCATAAGCATAGAGAAAACTTGATCGGCTTCGGCTAAACTATCAATTGTTATTTGACGTAAAGTTCTAAAACTTGGATCCATTGTTGTTTCCCATAATTGCTCGGCATTCATTTCTCCAAGACCTTTATAACGTTGAATTGCAGCGCTTCCACCCATTCGTTCGTTGGCAATATCTCTTTGATCATCGTTCCAGGCGTATTCTTTTTTGTTTCCTTTTTTAACCAAATATAATGGTGGTGCAGCAATATAAACGTGCCCTTGCTCTATCAATTCTTTCATAAATCTAAAGAAGAATGTCAAAATTAATGTTGAAATGTGAGAACCATCGACATCGGCATCACACATAATAATAACTTTATGGTAACGCAATTTTTCAAGATTCAATGCTTTGCTATCTTCGGCAGTACCAATGGTTACTCCAAGTGCTGTAAAAATATTTCGAATTTCTTCGTTTTCGAAAACTTTGTGGTGCATGGCTTTTTCGACATTCAAAATTTTACCACGCAATGGCAAAATAGCTTGGAAAGCTCGGTCACGACCTTGTTTTGCAGTTCCACCAGCCGAATCTCCCTCGACCAAGTAAACTTCGCAACGGGCAGGATCTTGTTCCGAACAATCGGATAATTTTCCTGGCAAACCACCGCCACCAAGAACAGTTTTTCTCTGTACCATTTCACGTGCTTTTTTGGCAGCATGACGTGCTTGAGCAGCAAGAATTACTTTTTGAACAATTATACGAGCATCATTTGGATTTTCCTCCAAATAATTTTCTATCATATCTCCAACTGCTTGCGAAACAGGCGATACAACTTCACGATTTCCTAATTTTGTCTTGGTTTGACCTTCGAATTGTGGTTCTGCAACTTTTACTGAAATAATTGCTGTTAATCCTTCACGGAAATCATCTCCAGAAATTTCGAACTTTAATTTGTCTAACATTCCAGACGAATCGGCATATTTTTTTAACGAACGAGTTAGTCCAGTTCTAAAACCTTGCAAGTGCGTCCCGCCTTCGTGAGTATTGATATTGTTTACATACGAAAAAATATTTTCGGTATAACTTGTATTATAAATCAAGGCAACCTCAACAGGAATTTCGCCTTTGTCATTGTCCATCGAAATAACGTGAGCAATAATTGGATCACGATTTTTATCTAAATATCTAATATATTCTTTAAGACCTTCATCAGAATGAAAAATTTCTGAAACAAATTTTCCGTCTTTATCGACTTCTCTTTTATCTGTAAAAGTAATTGTAATTCCTTTATTCAAATAAGACAATTCACGCATTCTAGCCGATAAAGTTTCATAAGAAAACTCGGTTGTTTGTGTAAAAATTGTATTATCTGGGTAAAATGTTACTATTGTACCACGTTTAGTAGTTTCACCAATTTGTTTTACTGGATATAGTGCTTTTCCTTTTTCGTATTCTTGTTCATAAACCTTGCCGTCGCTGCTGTGAACAGTTGCACGCAAATGATTTGATAAAGCATTTACTACAGAAACTCCTACACCGTGCAAACCTCCTGAAACTTTATAAGAATCTTTATCGAACTTCCCTCCTGCTCCAATTTTGGTCATAACGACTTCAAGTGCCGAAACGCCTTCTTTTTTATGAATTCCAACAGGAATACCACGACCATTATCTTCGACAGTTACAGATCCATCTTCATT
>JAYUFL010000164.1:0-3819 GCA_043738745.1 Bacteroidota bacterium | reverse complement strand
AAAATGAGCCCGATAAAATATCGAACTCATTATTATCAAAATTAATTATAAATTTGTCTAACTTTTTGGGTGCAGTCTATTTGCTCGGGTTTTTATATCAAAATAAAAACAAAAAACAATAATCGATATAAATTGTTAATAAAATGTTGATAAAAACAATGTATTTCATCGATAAAATTTGCATTTAATCGATTTAATAACCTAGATTTGTACTTGCAATTCTAATATAACCTACAAATGAAAAAGAATTTATTAATTTTTTTATTAATTTTAATTAGTAAAAATATAGAAGCACAACAAAATAATGGAATTTTTGGCGATAAAAATTGGACTGATATTTGGACTAATTTCAAACCGAAATTAACAGATTATAACGAAACCAACGAAATTCTTTCGGGCGAAATCACAGCCAACAAAACACTAACAAAAAGTAAAACTTATTTACTAACTGGTATTGTTTATGTTAAAAATAATGCTGTTTTAACAATCGAACCTGGCACAACAATCAGAGGTGATTTCGAAACTAATGGTACTTTAGTAGTAACAAAGGGCTCTAAAATTATAGCAAATGGTAGTGAAACTGATCCTATTGTCTTTACATCAAACAAACATGCTTCTGAAAGAAATGCAGGAGATTGGGGTGGTGTTATTATTTTTGGAGAGGCTCCAATAAATAAATTTGGAGGAATGGCATCTTTAGATTTTAACCTAAATCAAAAAGATAGTAGTTACGGTGGAGCCAATGATGATAGTAATTCAGGCGTTTTTAGATATGTAAGAATCGAATTTGCTGGTCATAGAATTAGTGCTACAAAAGAATTAAACGGTCTTTCGCTTGCTGGTGTTGGTAGTAAAACAAAATTAGAATTCATTCAAATCAGTTATTCGAATGACGATTCGTTTGAATGCTATGGAGGAAACCTAATGCTAAATAATTTAGTTTCTTATAGAGCAACAGACGATGACTTTGATTTTAGTCAAGGTGTACAATGCGCTATAAGTAACAGTATTGCACTTCGAAATCCTTACAGTTCCGATTCGTCAAAATCAAGATGTTTTGAGGTTGAATCTTACGATAAAGTAGAAGATACTGATTTTTCAAGAAAACTAACCTCTGTATTTGCAGAAAACATTACGCTTCTAAACACCGAAGATAATAATGAAGGGTTAGTTAAAGAGGCAATTTTCGTAAAAGAAAATAGTTTCTTCAAATTAAGTAACAGCGTTGTCAGTGGATTTGAGCCAGGAATTATTTTAGATAATAAAATTGCAAATGCTCCCGAAGGATTAGAAATGATAATTTTAGATAAAGTTTTGTTTAATAATTGCAAAAAAATAATTAAATATGAATCATCAAATAACACGGATTTATTGGATCAAAAGTATGCTATAAACTCATCCGGAATAGCCGTTTCTAATCTAAATCAATTAGATCTTTTTACAGAACCAAACTTGAAAAAAAATATAGATTTTAGAATTAAAACAAATAAAAATTTTAGTTCTCGCTAAAATAGTTTTTTATTTCAAAAATATTTATTACTTTTGAAATTCAAAATAAAACATGAACACAATTTTAAAAAATACTTGGTGGTGGAGCAGTTTACGTCAAACGTCGTGAAGTAGCACACTTATAGTATATTTAAAAATAAAAATATCAAAAAGGGCTTGTCATGACGACAAGCCCTTTTTATTTTAAACAACCTGAAACATTTAAACTTGAAACATTTTAAATTAAATACCCATCACAAGCAAATTCTGGCCGATACCATTACGCCAGTTAGCGTTTACCTAAAAATCCGTGATAAATTCCCCAATAGTCTTTTGCTAGAAAGTTCCGATTATCGAGGCAACGACAATAGTTTCTCCTATATATGTTGCAATCCAATTGCGAGCATCAAAATCGAAAACGAAATTGTAACTCAAAATTTCCCTGATGGAACTTCTTCAAAATTTGATGTTATAAAAACGACTAATATTCCAGAAGTAATCCAAAATTTTGCATCGCAATTCGAATCACAAAAAAACGATTTCAAGTTCATCAATAACGGATTGTTTGGTTATATTTCTTATGATGCCGTTCGTTATTTCGAAAAAATAGAAATCGCAAAAAAAGAAAACAATCTCGAAATTCCAGAAGTTTATTATGCTATTTATCAAAATATAATTGCCATAAACCATTTCAAAAACGAAGCCTTTATTTTTTGTCATTCAATGAATGATGAAAATAACATTCATGAAATCGAGCAATTGTTGCAATCTCGAAATTTTGCATCATATAGTTATACAAATGAAGGAAAATCGACTTCAAACCTATCAGATGAAGAGTTTAAAGCGAATGTTGCACTAGCCAAAAAACATTGTCAGCGTGGCGACGTGTTTCAATTGGTTTTGTCACGTCGATTTACACAAAATTTCAAAGGTGATGAATTCAATGTATATCGCGCTTTACGAAGCATAAATCCTAGTCCCTATTTATTCTTTTTTGATTACGGGAATTTCAAAATAATGGGTTCATCGCCGGAAGCACAAATTGTTGTTAAAAATCGTAAAGCCGAAATTCATCCCATTGCAGGAACTTTCAAACGAACAGGAAACGACGAACAAGATGCTGTTCTTGCCAAAAAATTACAAGATGATCCTAAAGAAAATTCAGAACACGTAATGCTCGTCGATTTGGCAAGAAACGATTTAAGCCGTCACGGAAATAATGTTCAAGTCGAAAACTATTGCGAAGTGCAGTTTTTTTCACACGTCATACATTTAGTTTCAAAAGTTACAGGAAATTTACACGAAAAAGCCACCACAATGCAAGTCGTTGCCGATACTTTTCCAGCAGGAACATTATCTGGCGCACCCAAACACAAAGCAATGCAACTTATAGAGAAATACGAAAAAACAAATCGAGATTTCTATGGTGGCGCCATTGGTTTTATGGATTTTGAAGGTAATTTTAATCACGCCATTATGATTCGAACTTTCTTGAGTAAAAACCATCAGTTGCATTATCAAGCCGGAGCAGGAATCGTAAATTCATCGACTGAAGAAGACGAGTTGCAAGAAGTTTACAATAAATTAGGCGCATTGAATAAAGCATTGGAAATAGCGGAAAAAATTTAGTCCCACCCAACCCTCCCAAAGGGAGGGCTAAAAACAACATATAAATTTAAGCATGGAAAATAATAATTCAATAAAATTACAAAAAGCCCTCCCTTTGGGAGGGTTGGGTGGGAAAATAGTAGTCATAGATAATTACGATAGTTTTACTTACAATCTCGTACATTATCTCGAAGATTTGAATTGTCAAGTCACCGTTTTTCGTAACGACGAATTCGATATTGATGAATTGCAACAATTCGATAAAATTCTACTTTCGCCAGGACCTGGAATTCCAGACGAAGCAGGATTATTGAAACAAGTAATCAAAACTTATGCTTCGTCAAAAAGCATTTTGGGAGTATGTTTAGGACAACAAGCCATAGGCGAAGTTTTTGGCGGAACGCTTACCAATCTTGAAAAAGTATATCACGGTGTTGCTACAAATATAAAAATCACAAATCCAGACGATATTCTTTTTAAAGATTTACCATCAGAATTCGAGGTTGGTCGTTATCATTCTTGGGTTGTTTCTAACGACAATTTCCCAAACGATTTAATCATTACATCAGTTGATGAAAACGGACAAATTATGTCATTAAAACACACAACGCTTGATGTTCGAGGCGTTCAGTTTCATCCTGAAAGTGTATTAACGCCAAACGGAAAGAAAATTTTAGAGAATTGGACTAAAAATTAGTCATAAAGTCCAAAGTCATAATGTCA
>JAYUFL010000163.1:0-27801 GCA_043738745.1 Bacteroidota bacterium | reverse complement strand
GCTGACGAAAATCAAAAATTAGAAGGTTTTTTAGCCGTTCCAGAAAAGTCAAACAAAGATAAATCTGGCGTTTTATTACTTCCTGCTTGGATGGGAATTGACAATAATGCTAAAGAAAATGCTACCGAACTAGCAAAACTTGGCTACCAAACTTTTGTCGCCGATATTTATGGAATAGATAAACGACCAACCTCTCCAACAGAAGCAGGCGCAATTGCTGGTTCTTTCAAAAAAGATATTAAATTATACCAAAAACGAATTCAACTGGCATTAGATCAATTGTTAAAATCTGGTGTAAACCCAAATAAAATTGCTGTAATTGGTTATTGTTTTGGCGGAACTGGAGCAATAGAAGCCGCAAGAAGCAATATGAAAGTAAACGGAATTGTCTCTTTTCACGGCGGTTTGAGTCGTGATGCATCTCGAACAATCGAAACTATAAATCCAAAAGTACTAGTACTTCACGGAGCTGATGATTTTTATGTTCCAGACACAGATATCAAAGCATTTCAAGACGAAATGCGAACTGCAAAAGCAGACTGGCAAATGGTTTACTATGCCAATGCGGTTCATGCTTTTACGCACAAAGATGCTGGAAATGACAATAGCAAAGGCGCAGCCTATAACGAAAAAGCAGCAAAACGTTCTTGGATAGCAATGCAAGATTTTTTCAATGAAATTTTTAAATAGGTAATTTAAATTCAATTTGCCTTTTTGCTTCTCCAATTACAAACGCTACTGAATTGGCAATATTAAAACTTCTAATTAAGTTTGACATTGGTATAGTAATTTGTTGATTTTTATCGTATAAATATAAAAAATCTTGACTTAAACCAACGCTTTCTTTTCCAAAAACCAACCAATCTTCGTCTTGAAAAGTAGTGTCATAAATTGAAGCCTCGGCATGAGAACTCATTAAAAAAACACGAGATTTGTCTGGAATTATTGAAGTCCATTCTACTATATTTTGATATTCGGTAACGTCAAGATGAATCCAATAATCGAGTCCAGAACGTTTTAGGTTTTTATCATTAATCACGAATCCAAAAGGATGAATTAAATGCAAGCGGCTATTTGTACCTACGCACAAACGACCAATATTTCCAGTATTATTAGGGATTTCGGGTTCTACTAAAACAATATTTAGCATGATGATTTGGAACTATAATTTATGCATGTTTTCTGCCAATGATTTTAGGAAATTACCGATGGGTCCCTTAATCATCATACCCATCATGGCGTTGAATTCTCCTTCGAATTCTAACTGAACAGTACTCGATTTTTCGTGGTTCGGTGCTATATTTGCCGTAAGTGTAAAAGGTAATTTGTCGCTTGCAGCACCTAAAACTACTTTATTTGGTGCTATTTTTTCTTTCATTTTCAGTTTAATTTCGGGCATACCTTTTAAACCAAATATAAAAGCATCTTCACCAATAATTTCAAATTTTGCGATGCTTTCTGGCATTAGTTTTTCGTAACTTTTTACATCGCTTAACAAATTAAATAATTCTAATGCCGACTTTTCAACAGTAACTTTTGGGCTTTCTAAATTCATAGTAAAGTAAATTTTATTTTTTATCTAAATTATAAGTTCCAAGTTGATGGATTTTTTCTCCACTTGTGCAATGCGACTTCCTCTTTTTCTGTAATATATTTTTTTTCAACTGCCAAAGGTAATAAGTTTTCGTAATCGCTTAAAGTAAATAAATCTATATTATTGTTAACAAAATTATTTTTAGCAATTTCAAAACCATAATCAAAAATCGCAGCCATGCCTTTTACGTTTGCTCCCTCATTTCTTAAGGCTTCGACTGCCATTAAACTACTGTTGCCAGTACTAATCAGGTCTTCGACCACAACAATATTTTGCCCTTTTTGTAAAAAACCTTCAACCTGATTTTGACGACCATGTTTTTTTGCCTCTGGGCGCACATAAACAAATGGTAAACCCATACTTTCGGCAACCAAAACTCCAATTCCTATCGCACCTGTTGCAACACCAGCAATTACATCTGGTTTCCCGAATTGGCTTTCAATATTTTTTGCAAACTCATCTCGCAGGTAATTTCTAATTGCTGGAAATGAGAGCGTTAGTCGATTATCGCAATAAATTGGTGACTGCCAACCAGACGCCCATAAAAAAGGAGTTGATGGATTCAATTTAATTGCATTAATTTGCAAAAGTAATTCGGCAGTTTTTTCGGCTGTATCTTTATTAAAAATCATAGTACAAATGTATAAAGTTTTTGTGAACGACAAGCCACTTTTTCTAACAAATGAAATCAGTAAAGAAACTGACTTTCAACTTTTTTTACTAGAAAGCGTTAACATAGAGCAACTTATAGTGAAAATGTTTGAAAATAAAATTCAAAAAGCATCACTATATTATCCTGATGAGAATGAAATGCTTAAGGTTTTTAAATCAAAAATACCTGTTTGCAAGGCTGGTGGTGGGTTAGTTTATAATCAAAAAGGCGAAGTGTTGTTCATTTTTAGAAACGGAAAATGGGATCTTCCAAAAGGTGGTACTGAAAAAGGCGAAGAAATGGTTGATACTGCTTTGCGAGAAGTTGAGGAAGAAACGGGTGTGAACAAATTACAGATTACTCGTAAATTACAGAAAACGTACCATGTTTTTAAGCGCAACGGAATTTATAAACTAAAAATTACGCACTGGTTCGAAATGATTACAACCTTTGATGGGATTCCAATAGGGCAAACTGAAGAAGGAATTACAGAAGTGGTTTGGAAAAATCCAGAACAAGTTAAAGAAGCCTTAAAAAACTCTTACGAAAACATTAAATTGCTTTTTGAAGAAGAAAAAACGATTAGTAAAATAAATTAGTTCTGGTTTTAAAATCAATATTTAAGTATTACTTTGCATTCTGACGAATGTAAACTTCTGTGGCTCCTAAACCATATTTTTGATAATTTCCTTCTTTAAAATCGATATTTTCGTAACGTGCTAGCATAAAATCGAGTTCGGATTTCAGAACGCCTTCACCAACTCCATGAATAAAAACAATTTTTGGAATTCGATTTTTGATAGCAAAATCTAAATGACGTTTTGCAGTTTCGGATTGCAAAGATAAAATATCGTAGTTGCTCATTCCTCGAAAATTTTTGACTAGTTTTTCGATATGCAAATCAAATTCTGGTGGTGGAATTTCTTTCGTTTTCTTTTCTTTTACAAAGCTTCGAGGTTTTGGAATTTCCTTTTCTTTTTTAATTTCTGTTGAATTAAAATTTGTTATACTGTTTTTAAAATCGTTCGAAGTGTTTGTTTTTATGAGTTCTTTTGCTTGAAAATTTAGACTAAAACCATCCGTAGTTTCAATAGTAATTTGGCTGGATTGAATTTTCACTACAATTCCATCCATATCGTCGTCTAAAACCGAAATTTTATCGCCAATATTAAACATTTTCCTCTTCTTTATCTTCGCTCTTACTTGGAGTTTTGGCACTCAAACGCATCATTCCATAGAAAAAAATAACGATAGCAACAATCATAATATATATGTTTTTGTTGTCTTTGCTTTGTTCATAAATCACAACTGCAATGGCGATTAGCATCATTACAGGAAATAGTATTTTTTTCATTTTGATTAATTTATAAATACAAATCCGCTCACAGAAAGGGCAGATTTGTATTTTTTCTATATAAAATTAGATACTCCTACAATGAAAAATCCTACAATCATTACGATATAAAGAAGTATAAATGCAATTATTGAAATCCCCAAAAATTTATGGTGTGATTTCAAATAGCCTAAAGAACTCGAAAGCAATTCGCTGTTTTTGTTGTTCAATGCTGTTTTCATATCAGATGAATATTTGTACAAATAATAAACAGGCATAAAATACAATGCTGCAATTATAATATAAATAACGCCAAACCAGTTTTGCATACCTCCCAAACCACCTATTGCTCCACCAAATGCACTTCCCATCATGGTCATTGCAATTGCTCCAAGAACCATAAAACCAATTCCGATAAAACCCATAATAGCCAAAAACATAGACCAACTTGCGCTGGAACGCAAACTTTCTAGAGCAATCGTATTAAGTTGTAATTCAAAAGAATCGAATTGCGATCTTGTTTCATTAGTTTCAAAAGGGTTTTCCATGTTTCGGTTTGTTTAAAATTAGTTTTCGAATTGTTTTAAAGTTTTTATGATAATCGATACACAATCTAATAATTGTTCTTCGTTCATGACCAATGGTGGAGCAAATCGAATAATGTTTCCGTGGGTTGGTTTTGCTAATAAACCATTGTCACGCAACGCCATACAAATATTCCAAGCAGTATCACTTTCTTCGGTGTCGTTGATTACAATTGCGTTAAGTAAACCTTTTCCACGAACTAGAGTAGCAATGGTTGAAGTTTCAATGTATTTATCGATTTCCGAACGGAAAATTTTTCCTAATCGACGTGCATTTTGAGATAAATTTTCGTCAGAAACTACATCAAGTGCTGCCATAGCAACTGCTCCAGCAATTGGATTACCTCCAAATGTTGACCCATGTTGTCCAGGTTTTATAACATTCATTATATGATTATTTGCCAAAACTGCGGATACTGGATACGCTCCACCAGAAATTGCTTTTCCAAGAATCAAAATATCTGGAGCAACATAAGTTGGTTGTTTTTCGCAGGCATTTTCGCAAGTACAATTTCCACAAACTGCCAATATAGAACCTGTTCTAGCAATTCCCGTTTGAACTTCGTCGGCAATAAACAATACATTATGTGCTTCGCAAAGTGCTTTTGCTTTCGCCAAATAATCTTCCGACGGCACGTAAACTCCTGCTTCACCCTGAATTGGTTCTACTAAAAAACCTGCAATATTGTTCGTTGATTTCAAAACATTTTCTAATGCTGTCAAATCATCGTAAGCAATTTTGATAAATCCTGCGGTATATGGTCCAAAGTTTTTACGTGCATTTTCGTCGTTCGAAAACGAAATTATAGTGGTTGTGCGTCCATGAAAATTTCCGTCACAAACAATAATTTGCGCTTCATTCTCGGCAATTCCTTTCTTTTCATAAGCCCATTTTCGGCATAATTTTAAAGCAGTTTCTACTGCTTCGGCACCCGTATTCATTGGCAATACTTTGTCGAAACCAAAATACTTGGTAATATATTCTTCATAAACGCCGAGTTGGTCGTTATAGAAGGCGCGAGATGTTAATGTTAAGGTTTGCGCTTGTTGTATCATGGCTCCAATAATTTTTGGATGGCAATGACCTTGATTTACAGCGGAATACGCCGAAAGAAAATCGTAATATTTTTTACCTTCTACATCCCAAACATAAACACCTTCGCCACGTGCTAAAACAACTGGAAGTGGATGATAATTGTGCGCTCCGTATTTATCTTCTAAAGCAATAATTTCTTGTGAACTGATTTTTTCTAAAACTGGCATTGTAATAAATTTATATTTTATTTTATCAATTCCTACTTTTGGAGAGAAATCATCCGAATTTTATACAAAAATACTAAAAAAAAAATATAAAACTATTTTTGATACATTTTGAGCAATTGCACAACAGTATTCCAATTGCGAATTGTTGCGGTTACGTTGAGTTTTTTTTCGATATAATTTTGGTCTAATTTGGTTTTTCCGGCTCCAATTTCGTATTTTATAAAAATCCTACTTTCGTTGATTACTGCTTCGTCTGGCTTGAAATTACTAATTTTTAGGTCGTTTATTTTATCGTTTTTCAAAACCGTGGAAACAAATGCAACATAGAGTTTTTTGGTGTCCGCATCGGGGATTTTGAGGTAAGGATTATTTGCAAAACAGGCTTTTAGATCCTCCTCACCAATGACCACAACGGGAACATCATGTCCAAATGATTTTTGAATTTCCTGCTTGATCATGAATCCAATTTTGGCAGTATTTTCCTCATCAGAATCTACAAAAACATTACCTGATTGAATGTAGGTTTTCACGTTTTGGAAACCTGTGGATTGCAATGCGGTTTTGAGTGCGTCCATTTTTATCATTCGATGTCCAGAAACGTTGATGCCACGAAGTAGTGCGAGATGAGTTTTCATATTTCTATAAGTGTAGAATAATTAATTCTTGAATTCAAGTACTAAAATAACATCCTAGTTTTGTGAAGTGAACTTAGCCATTGATAGAAAACATATCAAAAACAATAAGCAACAAATCAAAACGTACTGATTTGTTGCTTATTGTTTTTAATTTTAAATATTCAAAGTAATAAATTTAGTCTAAAATTTATTTATTCGCTTTAGCAATATATTTTTCGAGAGCCATCGTCATCGATGGACTATCAGGTGTTGGTGCCATAATATCTACTCGCAACCCGTGTTCTAAAGCCTCTTTTTGCGTTGTGCTTCCAAAAACGGCAATTCGAGTTTCGTTTTGTTCGAAATCTGGAAAATTCATAAATAACGATTTGATTCCTGTTGGGCTAAAAAACGCAAGAATATCGTAATATACATCGGCTAAATCCGATAAATCGCTCATTACTGTTTTGTAAAAAATGGCTTGAGTCCAATTTAAATTCAGATTATTTAGAGTAATCGGCGCATCAGCATTAAGTTGATCTGAAGCAGGTAAAAGAAATTTTTCTTCTTTATACTTCTTCAAAAGAGTGCTCATATCAGCAAAATCTTTTGCTCCAACGTATATTTTACGTTTTCGATATACCACATATTTTTGCAAATAGAAGGCAATAGCCTCTGATTGACAAAAATATTTTAAGCCTTCGGGAACTTTGTATCGCATTTCTTCAGCCACTCTAAAAAAGTGATCTACTGCATTCTTGCTCGTTAAAATTATGGCTGTAAAATTGTTTAAATCGATTTTTTGTAGTCGAACATCTTTAGCATTTACTCCTTCTACATGAATAAATGGTCTAAAATCTACTTTTACTTTATGCTTCTGTTGAAGATCGAAGTAAGGCGAGTTATCTACTTTTGGTTCTGGTTGTGACACCAAGATTGTTTTCACTTTCATATTGATATTTTCTAATCAATTATTTTTTTGTAAACCAATAATACATAAAGTAATAGGGCGCAATTTCAAGAGTGCAAAGATACAAAATAAAATAAAACAATTTACCAATAATTAATTTTTGAAATATTTTAAAGCCTTTCAAGTAAATAAATGCGTTTACAACCAATAAAAAATACAGTAAAATCTTAATTATTATTAGTTTTGGATCAATATTATAATACAAAATTATAGTTGTTGGCAATAAAACAATGCTAACAAAACTACGGTAACTTACTTTTATCATATTGTATTGCTCTGCAAATTCTTCAATATCGAAAGCGGTTGCAATAATTTTTTCGATTAAATATTTTGAAAGCACAAAAAAAGTTAAAAAAGTAACTATTCGAATATATATTACCCAATTCGATTTGGTTGTGTAGCCAAAATAATACATTAAATAATGTATAAAAAAACTAAAAGTTAAAATTTGGACTATAAAAAGTAAAAACGTAAACCAAGTCATCAAATGACTACTGTCGCGATACGTTTTAATGTATTTTTCCGAAATAATTAGGTTTTTAAAATCACTAAATTTATTTTCAAAGGCTGATTTCGTAAGTGCCACAAATAGCATGCACAAGACAAAAACCAAAGCAGCCCAATCTTTGTTTTCTAAAATTCTCTCGTGAAGTTGAGTTTGATTCATGTTTTGCAAAATTAGTAAAATTTATTTCATTCTCTTTATTATAATTTTATTATGATTCACTAACTGTTAAAAAGTTTATTTTTGCTAAAAATTTATTTAAATATGAGCAACAGTATTGTTATTATTCCAACTTTTAATGAAATAGAGAATATTGAAGCAATTATTCGGGCTGTACTTTCTTTGAGTAAAGATTTTCATGTTTTGATTGTCGATGATAATTCCCCAGATAAAACATCCGAAAAAGTACTAGAAATACAAAAAGAATTTAGTGAAAAATTATTTATTGAAGTTAGAAAAAAAAAATCGGGTTTAGGAACTGCATATGTTCATGGATTTCGTTGGGCATTAGCCAAAAATTATGATTTTATTTTCGAAATGGACGCAGATTTTTCGCACAATCCAAACGACCTCGAAAAACTCTACGACGCTTGTCATTTTGGAGGAGCAGATTTAGCCATTGGTTCACGATACAAAACGGGTGTAAATGTCGTTAATTGGCCATTGAACAGAGTTTTGATGTCTTATTTTGCATCTAAATATGTAAAAATGATAACAGGAATGAAAATTCATGACGCAACAGCAGGATTCATTTGCTACAAAAGAGAAACACTCGAAATTATTAATCTAGATAAAATAAAATTCATTGGTTATGCGTTTCAAATAGAAATGAAGTATAGAACTTTTGCAAAAGGGATGAAAATTATTGAAGTTCCGATTATATTTACTGACCGAACCAAAGGACAATCTAAAATGAGTAGTGCCATTTTTAAAGAAGCAATTCTAGGAGTTATTTTTTTAAGAATAAAAAAGTTTTTCAATAAATTATAGACTATCATTATTATGAATAGAATTTTAATAAAAAACGCCAAAATTGTTAACGAAGGGATTATTTTCGATAGCGACTTGCTCATCGAGGACGATTTGATTGCCGAAATTGGAGAAAATATAAGCCTAAAATATTCGGATTGTAAAATTATCGATGCACAAGGAAGTTATTTAATTCCAGGAGCCATTGACGATCAAGTGCATTTTAGAGAGCCTGGTTTAACTCACAAAGGCGATATCGAAAGCGAATCTCGCGCAGCAGTTGCAGGAGGGATAACTTCGTTTATAGAGCAACCAAATACGGTTCCGAATGCAATTACTCAAGAATTATTGGAAGAAAAATATGTTTTAGCGGCAAATAATTCCTATGCGAATTATTCGTTTATGATGGGAGGAACTAACGATAATTTATCCGAAATTCTGAAAACAAACCCCAAAAATGTTGCAGGAATTAAACTTTTTTTAGGTTCATCAACCGGAAATATGTTAGTAGATGATGAAGTTATTTTAGAAAAAATATTTTCCTGCACATCAATGTTAATTGCAGTACACTGCGAAGATGAAAACACAATAAAAACGAATTTAGAATACTATAAAAAACAACTTGGCAATGAGGTTACGATCGATTTTCATCATTTAATTCGAAGTGAACAGGCATGCTATATTTCCTCATCGAAAGCCATTGCATTAGCCAAAAAAACAGGAGCGCGTTTACACGTTTTTCATGTTTCGACAGCGTTAGAAACCGATCTTTTTTCGAATGATATTCCACTCGAAGAAAAGAAAATAACTTCAGAAGTTTGTATTCATCATTTGACATTTACCAATGAAGATTATGAGAAAAAAGGTAATTTTATTAAATGGAATCCTGCCATAAAAACCGAAAAAGACCGAAATGCGCTTTGGGAAGCGTTATTGGATGATCGAATAGATATTATTGCAACCGATCATGCACCGCACACATTTGAAGAGAAAAATGTGGCTTATCTCGATGCACCATCGGGTGCTCCAATGGTTCAACATGCTGTGGTTGCCATGTTTGATTATCATCGCGAAGGAAAAATTACGATCGAAAAAATTGTAGAAAAAATGTGCCATAATCCTGCCCAGATTTTTAAAATAGAAAAACGTGGTTTTATAAAAATTGGTTATTTTGCTGATATAGTTATCGTAAATTCTGGAATGCCGTGGAGCGTAAGTAAAGACAATATTTTGTATAAATGCGGTTGGTCGCCATTCGAAAATCACACGTTTAAATCCCGTATTTTGCATACCATTGTAAACGGGCAATTGGTTTATACAAACTCTAAAGTAAAAGAAATTCGTGCAGGGAAACGATTGCTTTTCGATAGATAAAAATATATAAAATGAAAAAAAACATATTATTTTTAAGTACTTTTTTTATTATGATGAGTTGCGGAAATTCGGTTTTAGAAAAGCCAAACAACTTAATCGACGATGGTCAAATGATAGATATTCTTACCGATTTATCAATAATAGATGCCATGAAGTCTGATAATTCAACGAATGGTTCATCACAATTTACCGCAAGTAACTATATTTTTAAAAAATATAAAATTGACAGTTTGCAATTCGCCCAAAGCAATCGCTACTACGCCTCGGATGTTGCAAAATATAAACGAATGTACAAGATTGTTAACGAACGACTAATATCTCGAAAAGAAGAAATTGATAAAGAAATTCTCAAAAAAACTGGGAAACAAGTTGCTCCAACAATAAATTCGACAAACATTTCAACAGACGATTAAATTTGCGTCTCGATTATTGTTTTGATAGATACGCTAATTTTTTCAAAATTAAAGTTTAATTTTTTTTGAATTTTTTCGTTGGAATAAAAATCCTTTGCATGGAGTGATTGTGACATACTTTTGGAAATTTTCCTTTTTTGTTGAAAAACGTTCGATAGTATCCAATCCAATCGAGATGCCAAGTTTGTTACGAACTTTGAAACTTGAATCGAAGGGTTTTTTACACCAAATTCTGTTGCAATGGTTTGTAATAAATTTTTATAATAAATATTTTCAGAAATTACAATAAATCGTTCTCCTTGTATTTCACTTTTCATTAACAAAAACATAACCTTAACTAAATCGGTTACCGATACAAATCCTGTTGAGCCGCTTGTGTAGAATTTTAATCCATTCTTTACTTTGGTGAATATTTCGCCGCTTCCAGAATTCCAGAATCCTGCACCCAAAACTATACCTGGATTTACTATTACGACATTTAAACCTTCTTGCTGACCTCGAAAAACTTCTATTTCTGCGCCATATTTAGAAATTGCATAATCCGAATGTAATTTTTCTGGATTCCAATTAGTTCCCTCGGTTATTATCGTTTCGTTTGGCAACAAGTCACCAAGTGCAGCAATTGAGGACACATAACACAATTTTTTTATACTTTTCAATATGCAGAAGTTTACAATATTTGCTGTCCCTTCGATGTTTGTTTTTCGGAGTTTTTCCTCATCTTTTGGGTCAAACGAAATTAGGGCTGCACAATGATATACAAAATCGATATTTCGAAAAGCA
The DNA here is from genome assembly GCA_043738745.1 of Bacteroidota bacterium. Classification (GTDB taxonomy): domain Bacteria; phylum Bacteroidota; class Bacteroidia; order Flavobacteriales; family Flavobacteriaceae; genus Flavobacterium. The sequence goes on along the minus strand of JAYUFL010000163.1, from coordinate 16,747 downwards.
ATTTCTAAAGCTGAAATATCGTTTATATCGGCTTGAATCCATTCGATTTTATCGAACAAATCTATTTTTTTTTGCAGTTCGAAAACAGATTTTGTTTTTTCGATAGCATCCAAATTTCTATAAATAGCACGGACAATTTCGTTGTTTTCAAGTAAATGAATTGCTAAATACGAACCGACCAAACCTGTTGAACCAGTAATTAAAACCATTCTATAAAGATAAATAATTAGTTGGTTTTAAATTTTTAAATTAACGTTTTGACCAAGTTTCGAATACAATTTCTACACCATTAATTTTCCCTACTTTGGTTTCTAAACTTCTTTTTTCCATTTTAGTCGAAAAACTTAAATTGTATTTGTCACCACTTATAACGGTTACATTTTTACCATTAATTTTTTGTAATTCAAATAAATCTGGACTTTTGATTAGCATGTAACCTTCTTGCAATGTAATGTTTGGAATAAAATAGCGTACACTTCCATGGTAATCATTTCCGTCTTCTATAATAAAGGCTCCATTCTGATAAAAATAAGAGTTTGAAAACAAATAATCATCGCTTTTTTTTGGTGCTACAATCACGGATTTGGTTAACACAAATTCTTTGTTAAAATAGTCTCGAGTTAATTCGAAACCTGATTTTAAGGAAGTCATATAGCCATCGAAAACGTATCCAGCAATTCCATCTTCGCTGATTACTTTTAACCAAAATCCAGTAATAGAAAAACCTATAAAATTTTCATTTTTTGGGTTGTCACTAATAAATGCTGGGATCTCTTCTTTTAAAAAAGGCGTTTTTTTTAATTTATCTTCCGATACAAATACGGCATCAAGATAAAATAATTCTTTTTTTATTTTGCTTTTTAAGTCGGGTTTTTCGAAAAGCGATGTTCCATCTTTTAATAAAACATAAAGTTTATCTCCTTTCTTAAATCCATCAATAGCAAAAGTTTTTGCGCATAAAAAACACAACAAAAATAGTAGGTTAATTTTCATTTCATTTGGGGTTAAGGGTTGAAAAATTTATTATTTCGGTATTGTTTGTAGGTATGAAATAATAAAAATTTATATTACTATAAAATTAGTAAAAAATTATGTTTCAAAAAACATATTCACCAGATTTTTTCAAAATAATCTGATTTTTAACGATTTATGTCAATTGTTTTAGCGCAATTTCAAACGCTGTAGCGCTAATGTTAATTTTTGAATTATTCAAAGAATGTGCTTTTGTAATAGCATTTCGGATAATCTCCGAAGTATCTGCGAAAATGGATTCATCTGTCATTTGAACTTTTTTCTCCATAAAATAAGCAAAAACTCGTGCCATTCCGCAATTGGAAATAAAATCGGGAATTAGGCTTACTTTATGATCCACATGTTCCATGATCGATCCAAAGAAAATTTCTTTATCTGCAAACGGAACATTTGCACCGCAGGAAATTACTTCTAATCCAGAGGCAATTAAACTATCGATTTGGCTTTGCGCAACTAATCTTGATGCGGCACAAGGAGTGAAAATTTCTGCTCCAATGGTCCAAATTTTTTCATTAATTTCATCAAACGAAATCATATTATCAGAAACCAATTTGTTTCCATCTTTGTTTAGAAATAAAGTTCTAATTTCATCAAAAGTAAAACCGTTTTCGTTAATGATTCCTCCATCACGATCTATAATTCCGATTACTTTTGCTCCCATTTCGGCTAAATAAAATGCAGCTGCAGATCCTACATTTCCAAATCCTTGAACGATTGCTTTTTTGCCAACAACATTTCCGCCATAAATATCATAAAAATGACGAACTGCTTCGGCAACTCCATAACCTGTAATCATGTCGGCAATGGTATATTTTCTAGAAACATCTGGCGAGAATTTTGGATTCTCAATAACCTTAACAACTCCTTGACGCAATTGTCCAATTCGGTTGATTTTATCGGCTTCGGTGGGCTTGAAATGGCCGTTAAAAACGCCTTCTTGCGGATGCCAAACGCCACATTCCTCGGTCATAGGGATTACTTCATGAATTTCGTCAACATTTAAATCACCGCCAGTTCCGTAATAACTTTTCAATAATGGCGAAACGGCTTTGTACCAACGTTGCAAAACGCCTTTTTTTCGCGGATCGTTCGGATCGAAGTTTATTCCAGATTTTGCACCACCAATTGCTGGTCCAGAAACAGAAAATTTCACTTCCATGGTCTTCGCCAACGACAAAACTTCGTTCATATCCAACCCTTTTCTCATTCGGGTTCCACCACCTGCGGCACCACCACGAAGGGAGTTTATTACGGTCCAACCTTCGGCTTCGGTTTCGGAATCTTTCCAGTTAAAAATTATTTCGGGTTTTTTATTTTCGAATTTTTGGAGTAAATCTTTCATTTTTTGGCAATTGTGTATTTTTTGTGCAAATATAAACTTTTAAAATAGGTTTAAAATACTTTTGATTGTTTATGAGAAACAAAAAATCCTTGAAAAGATTAAATTTCAAGGATTTATACTATTTTAGAATAAAAATTAATTTTTTCCTAACAAATCATTTTTAAGGTCTTTGTCGACTGGATCATCGGATAACCAAATCCCAAAAAAGGCTTTTTTAAATTCAATTCCAGGAACTTTACCTTCTAGGTGATCATTTTTATAAACCCAAATCGATTTGTCAGAAGGATTGTATATTAGGTTAAAAGAATCACCATTTTTAGTGTCTTCTCGACTTATAAATTTGTTTAATAAATCTACTTGAGGTTGGATTTTTACAATATTTTCTTCACCGACGGATTTTATTAATCCTTTGTTAAATGCTTTTGATAATTTTTTAGAAGTTACTAACGACGAAATTATTTGAATTCGAACAGCCATTTCGGTATCGCTTTCTAATATTTGTTTTGGGTCTTGCGAAAGTTTGGTTAAATACAATGCTTGAACATATACGTCAAACCAAAGTTTTGACCTTGTGCCAAAGCCATTTAATTCTAACGTATTATTTTGAAAATCGATTGTTCTAGGTACAATAACTCCTTTAACATCGAATTGTTTTTGCGCATTTACACTTAAAAATGGCACAGAAAAAACGAATACAAATACTACAAGTAGGTTTTTCATAATTTTTTTTATTACAAATTAGGATTACAAATGTAAAATAAATTTTATTTTTAGAATACTAAACATCATTTTTTTTGACAAAAAGCCTTTGTTTTATTGGTTAAATGTTACTTTTCTTACAATTATTTATACTATATAAATCAATAATATTTTTATAAATGGTTTGCTTCATCCAATTTAAAAATTATACCGGAACTATGGTTTTTTTTTGCACCTGTTACACTTGACAAGACATTAATCTCATTTCGTAACTTTAAAACACCTAAAAGTGCAAAAATAAGTGCTTCTTTAAATTCAAGAATTTTAGGATTTGGAATAATAATTTCGATTTTGGGCATATTCGATTTAATTCTAGAAACTAAAAAATCGTTGTAGGCTCCACCACCAGTGATCAGTAATTTACTTTGATTATTATTACGAGTTTCGAAGCGATTTAGTGCTAACGCAGTTTGAATAGCAATATGCTCGGTAAAAGTTGCCATTTTATCTTCGATCGAAATAGTATAATTTTCTATAATCGGCAAAATAGTATTTTTAACAAATTCAAACCCAAGAGACTTTGGATACGTTTTTGAATAAAATTTTAACGAATTTAATTCATTCAATAAAAAGTAATTTATTTTTCCAGATTCAGATATTTCTCCTTTATCATCATAATCCAAGTCTAATTTATTAGCATAAAAATTCAAAACCGTATTTACAGGCGAAATATCAAACGCAATTCTCTCACCATTTTTATTAAATGAAACATTAGAAAACCCACCTAAATTTAAACAATAATCGTAATCCGAAAACAAAATTTCGTCGCCAATTGGTACTAATGGCGCACCCTGACCGCCAAGTACAACATCTTGCACTCTAAAATCACAAACTACAGTTTGGTTTGTGATTTTGGCAATTTCGGGTAAATTACCTATTTGTAATGTAATTCCATTTTCGGGCTGATGCAAAATGGTGTGACCATGCGAGCAAATAGCATCGAGATTTTGGATTTTATTTTGCATTACGAAATCATTAATAATTGTACCTATATATGAAGTATAATCTGAATTTAGTTTTTGGAGTTCAATATCAGAAAAATCCACAGCACCTTTTAATTTGTTTAGCCAATCAATAGGATATGAAACTGTTTCGCAATCAAGTAATTGAAAGTTCCATTTGCCATCTTTTATAGTAAAAACTACATGAGCCAAATCGATTCCATCGAGCGAAGTTCCAGACATCACGCCAATAACATTATAAGTTTCTTTAAACATATTCTAAATATACGAAATCGTTTGAAATTTTGATAATAAATAATTACTTTTGACATCAAATTTAATAAAAATATAACACCAAAATGGATTTTAACCTAACCGAAGAACATTTAATGATTCAGCAAGCAGCCCGTGACTTCGCAGTTGCGGAATTGTTGCCAGGCGTAATCGAAAGAGACGAATTTTCTAAATTTCCGACCGAACAAGTAAAAATGATGGCAGAACTTGGATTTATGGGAATGATGGTCAATCCAAAATATGGAGGTTCTGGACTTGATAGTGTTTCTTATGTTTTGGCTTTGACTGAATTGTCAAAAATAGATGCGTCTGCGGCAGTAATTATGTCGGTTAACAATTCTTTAGTTTGTGCAGGAATTGAGAAATATTGCAATGAAGAGCAAAAAATGAAGTATTTAGTGCCACTTGCAAAGGGTGAAAAAATTGGTGCATTTTGTCTTTCTGAGCCAGAAGCGGGATCTGATGCAACTTCACAGAAAACAACTGCAATAGACAAAGGCGACCATTATTTGTTAAACGGGACGAAAAATTGGATTACAAATGGCTCATCTGCATCGACTTACATCGTAATTGCACATACAGATATCGAAAAAGGACATAAAGGAATCAACGCATTTTTAGTCGAAAAAGGTTGGGCTGGTTTTGATATTGGTTTGAAAGAAAAAAAGATGGGAATTCGTGGTTCAGACACGCATTCGCTAATGTTTACCGACGTGAAAGTTCCAAAAGAAAACAGAATTGGCGAAGATGGATTTGGATTTGCATTTGCTATGAATGTTTTAAACGGCGGACGAATTGGCATAGCATCACAAGCATTGGGGATTGCTACTGGCGCATACGATTTGGCATTGAAATACTCGCAAGAACGCAAAGCATTCGGCAAAGAAATTTTTAAACACCAAGCAATTGCTTTTAAATTGGCAGATATGGCAACCAATATCATGGCTGCAAAAATGTTAGTTCTCAAAGCAGCCTGCGAACGTGACGAGGGTAAAGATATTTCGCAGTCTGGCGCAATGGCAAAACTTTTTGCCTCGCAAGTTGCTATGGATACTACTATCGAAGCCGTACAAATTCACGGAGGCAACGGTTATGTATCAGAATATCATGTAGAAAGAATGATGCGTGATGCAAAAATTACTCAAATTTATGAAGGAACATCGGAAATTCAAAGAATTGTAATCTCTAGAACATTGGTTTCGTAAAAATAATTTAGTTTCTAAAAACCCATTCGAAATAGACTGCACCCAAAAAGTTAGACACTATTTGGGGCATGTCCAATTTGAATGGGTTTTTTTATTTAATTTTAAAAAAAAATAAAAGCAATTAACGCAGAGAGAGCATGAATAATTCCTATTAAAGAAACACTAATCAAAACTTTGTTTCTTTTTATGTTATCTAATTTTAAATCATTAACAATAAAAATACCACTACCATTATTAATCCAAGTATATAAATCAATTTGCCCTTCGAGATAGCCAAAAACAAAAGTTGTGGTCAGTAAAAATCCTTTTAAGTCAAATGATCTTTTTAATGTAAATGCAACAAGGATAACAAACCAAACTTTAAATAAAATTCTGAAAATGATTTTAATTATATCTAATATTTTTTCGGAATTTATACAATTTAGTAATATAAAAAAAGCTATCGAACTCGAATAAATAGTATGTATTTCCCAAAGAATTGGCTGAATTGTTTCATTTGATTTAAATAGTATTTGCCAAATAAAAAGCGATAAAAACCAAATAAATAAAGTTATTAAATATAATTTTTTCAAGATTTTTTCTGCAATATTAATAAATTTAAAATATATTTGGATAAACTATTGAGCAATATATTTGTAATTAGTCTATTTATTTATAATTAATCTAATTTTTGAGAATGTACGATGAATTAAAATATTGGTATTTGCGAGATCACAAATTGTTTCGAACCTTGAGTTTTTCTCAAATCAGGCAACTGTGTATTGTTGTAGGATTCAAAACCGCTCGAAAAAACGAAGTGATTTACTTTTCATCTTCGGAGGTGCCTAGAATTTTCTTGTTGAAAAAAGGCAGTATAAAAATTGTCGCTATCGATGAAGAAGGAAATGAAACCATAAAAGACATTATTCAGAAAGGCGATATGTTTGGAGAATTGACTTTAGAAAATGATGAAAACTCGAACGAATATGCCAAAGTTTTATCCGATGAGGTTTCGATTTGCAGCTTTCTGATGTCGGATTTCGAAAATTTATTGCTTCAGAACCCAAGTTTGGCTTTGTCTTATACCAAATTTGTAGGTTTAAAAATGAAACGTATAAAAAATAATTATTCTAACCTTGTTTCTAAAGATGCCAAAACCAGATTGTATCAATTCCTGAAAAATTGGGGAGAAACGGAAGGTAAAAAACATAATAATCAAATAAGTATAGAGAACTACCTCACTCAAAACGATATTGCCCAAATAATTTGTACATCAAGGCAAACCACAACACAATTGCTTAACGAAATGGAAAACAACAGCTTAATAACATATAATCGTCGAGAAATAATTATTTCTGACATTTCTAAACTTTAATTTCTAACATTTCATAAAGATTGTAAAGTAGCGGACAAATGTTTTTTTTGACATAGAATACCTTTGCTCAAGAACTAATTCTAAAAAACATTTAAACAAAAATTACGATGAAAAAGCAAATCATTTATTTATTAATCGGGTTTATCTCATTTGCAACATTTGCACAAACAGATGCAAAAAGAGTTTCTAATTTTAATTTAGAAAAAAAAGTTGCCATTCAGGGCTATGATCCAGTTTCGTATTTCAAACAAAACAAAGCCGTAAAAGGAGACAAACAATTTGCAGTAAATTTCGAAGGAATAACGTATTATTTTTCGACAGTTACAAACAAAGAAATTTTCTTGAAAAACCCAGCAAGTTTTGAGCCACAATTTGGTGGATGGTGTGCCTATGCGATGGGTGCAAATGCAGAGAAAGTAGAGATAAATCCAGAAAGTTTCAAGATTGTTGATAGTAAGTTGTATTTATTTTACAATGCATATTTTAACAATACCTTAAAATCTTGGAATAAAGATGAGCAAAATCTAAAAACAAAGGCTATTATTAATTGGAAAAAAATAAATAATTAAAAATAAATAATTAAAAACAAAGCATGAAAAATTTAATATGGATTATCCGAATTATTGCAGCAGGAATTTTAGCACAAACCTTATTTTTTAAATTTTCTGGTGCAGAAGAAAGTGTGTATATATTTTCGAAATTAGGCGCAGAACCTTACGGTCGAATTGCTTCTGGAGTTGTTGAACTAATTGCAGCAATTTTGATTGTAATTCCAAAAACAACTTTATACGGTGCTATTTTAGGTTCAGGAGTAATGTTTGGCGCGATTTTTTCTCATATTTTTGTACTAGGAATTGAAGTAAAAAATGACGGAGGCGAACTTTTTATCCTGGCTTTAGTTACATTTGCATGTTGTTTGTTTTTGATGTACCAAAATAAGACTCAAATTTTAATTTTTTTAAAACTTAAAAATGCTTAAAGTTTCAATAAATAATAGTTTAAACGAACTGATTGATTTACTCAAACAATTGTCGAACGCACAATATTCTGAACCTTGTTATAATTTAAGCAACGCTTCGATTGGTGAGCATACTCGACATATAATTGAAATGTTTGAATGTCTAAATAACCAATATGATTCTGGAATTGTAAATTATGACAATCGAGAAAGAAATTTTTTAATTCAATCGGATACTAATTTTGCAATCGAAAAAATGATTTCAATTCAGAACAGTTTAAATAAAAAAAACAAAAAAATTAAACTTTTTCAAAAAATAGACGGTGTAGAGATAAATATTAAATCTAATTATTTTAGAGAATTGTTGTATAATTTAGAACATTGTATTCATCATCAAGCGCTGATAAAAGTTGCTGTTTTAATGTCCGAAAACGTTAAAGTTGATGAAAATTTTGGGGTTGCTCGTTCTACAATCGAATACAGAAAACAATGTGTACGGTAAGTTTTGTAAACAACAATGGCAAAACAATAATGACCTCTAATCGAGACGAAAAAATAGTTCGAGAAACCGCCATAGAACCAAAAAACTACTCGATTAACAACAAAAATATTTTATTTCCTAAAGACCCAAAAGCAGGCGGGACTTGGTTTGCAGTCGATATAAATGGAACAGTTTTGATTCTTCTAAATGGCGCAAAAGAAAAACATATAGTAGAAAGTAAGTATCGTAAAAGTCGAGGAATTGTTGTTTTGGATTTAATTTCTAGCCAATCTCCTAAAGATTTTTGGTTAGAAATCGAATTGAATAACATTGAACCGTTTACAATTGTTTTGTTCCAAAACGAAAAACTTTTTCAGTTAAGATGGAATGCTTTTGAAAAAGAAACTTTAGAATTAAATACCAACGAATGTCATATTTGGTCATCATCGACACTGTATTCTAAAGAAATTAGGGAAATGCGTTCGAAATGGTTTTTTGATTTCTTGAAACATAAACCATCAGTTTCTGATTCAGAAATGATTGATTTTCATCAAAATACAGAAAATAATAACCCCAAAAATGGATTGGTTATCAACAGAAATAATGAATTAAAGACCGTGAGCATTTCGCAAGTTATATTAGAAAAAAATAAAGTCAAAATGAAATATCTTGATTTATTATCAGACAAAAACTACAAAAACACATTTATCGTTATCTAAATGAAATTATTTTTTCACAAACTTTTTCATTGGGAATATTGGCCAATGCACTTAGTTTATTTTCCGATTTATTTTCTTTGGACTTGGTATGCGATAAAAGCAAAATCAATTTTCTTTTTTAATGCCTCTAATCCAACAATCAGAAACGGAGGATTTATTATGGAATCAAAAAAGAAAATTTATGATTTGATTCCAGAAAAATATTATCCAAAAACTGAATTAATTGAATCTAAAACATCTTTCGAAAATGTTTTGCAAATTCTTGAAAAATCCGAAATAAAATTTCCGTTTATTACTAAGCCTGATATTGGTTTGCGTGGCTCGGCGGTTAAAAAAATTCATAATCTTAAAGATTTAAAAAATTATTTTGATAAAGCCGATTTTGATTTTTTAATTCAAGATTTTATAGCATTTGATAAAGAAATTGGTGTTTTTTATGTTCGATATCCAAATCAAAAACTTGGAAAAATTACAGGAATTGTCGAGAAAGAATTTTTGATAGTTTCTGGCGATGGAAAATCGACAATCGAAACTTTAATCAAAAAAAATCCGAGATATGAAATGCAATTGCCAACTTTGCAAAAAGAATTTGGAATTAAATTGCAAGAAATTTTAGAAAATGGCGCAAAATTAAATCTCGTACCTTACGGAAATCATATTCGTGGCGCAAAATTTCTAGATTCTAGTTATTTGATTTCTGATAAATTAAATGCAGTTTTCAATGAAATGTGTACTCAAATTGATGGTTTTTATTTTGGAAGATTAGACATTATGTATAACAATTTTGATGAATTAGAATCTGGAAAAAACTTTGCAGTTGTAGAATTGAATGGAGCCGCAAGCGAACCAACTCATATTTATGACCCAAAACATTCTATATTTTTTGCTTGGCGCGAATTGGCGCGTCACATAACATATATGTATGAAATAAGTATAGAAAATAACAAAAGTGGTTTTCCGTTTTTGACTCATAAAGTAGGAATAGAACAATATAAATTGCACTTAGAACAATCAAGAAAAATTGTAAATTTCTAGAAAAATGTTAAAATTAAAAAACTTCTTGGTTGGTTTTTTAGTCAGTTTCATTGGCTCAATTCCGCTTGGATATTTGAATATTGTTGGTTTTCAAATGTATCAAAAATCAGGATTTGAAACCGTTATTTTTTTTATTTTAGGAATTATCTCAATCGAAGTTTTTGTGATTTATTTTACATTGATATTTGCAAAAAAACTATCACAAAGTAAAAAACTCAATAAATATATCGAAATTTTTGGAATTGTGTTTATGTTTTTACTGGCTTATATTTTTTATTATCAGTCTAATAATTCCCATTCTAATTCAAATAATTTATCTAAATACATTGATTATACTCCTTTTTTTATTGGAATAGTTTTGAATTGCTTAAATTTTATGCAATTGCCATTTTGGACTTCGTGGAATTTGTATTTATTGAATCGAAAATTTATTGTGATAGAAAATAACTTGAAATATTTTTATATAATCGGAACTTTATTTGGAATATTTTTTGGAATGTTGGCTTTAATTCTTGGTTTAGATTTAGTTGCAACCAATTTCGAATCGTTATCAAAAATTATTTTATCTATATTAATTCCAATATTCTTTATTATAATGGCAATTTTTCAGAGTTATAAATATTTGAAAAAATATTATTAATCTACAGGAATTCTCATGTCGTAAGCCAAAACAATATAATCATTATTATTGAATGAAAATTCGTCAATAATTTCCCAACCTAATTTTTCGACGTGTGCTTTGGTCGATGGAATATTGATTTTGTTGATAAAAGTAACCGATAACGGATATTTTTCTACAATATTTATTCGCATAAATTCAAATAAGACTTTTATCAAACCTTGTCCACGAAAATCTTTGTGAATGCAAACTGGACCATATTGAAAACTATTTTTGGTATTCAAATCGAAATTTCGAAATTTATATCTTGGAAACAGCGAAATCATATATTCGAAAATCGGGTATCGAGAAAAGAATTCCCAACTCGCTGCAAATGCATAAGCGATAATTTTAGAATCTAATTTTGCCAGAAAAATTCCGTTTTGACTGATTACATATTCAAGAAGTTCTTCATTAAAAGGAGTTGTTACAAATCCAGCAACTTTCTCTTCTTCAGATAAATTCGAAACCAAATACAATTCTTGCAATTCGAGAACACCTTGAATATCTGATGTTTTGGCTATTTCTAAAACTATTTTTTCTATCATTTGTAGTACACATTTTTTTGTAAATTTAAAAAATGTAAATCGTATTTAGGCAATATAAATAAAATTATTTTTTTGTATTTTCGCTCTATGAAAAACATAATTATTACGGGAACTTCACGTGGAATTGGCTATGAGTTAGCACTTCAATTTGCAAATGCAGGACATCAAGTTTTGGCAATTTCAAGAAAAATGTCAGAAACTTTATCAAATCACAAAAACATAACTTGTTTGTCAGTCGATTTATCCAATGAATCGCATTTGACCAAAGTTTCAAAATTTTTATCAGAAAATTGGAAAATTATTGATGCAATTGTACACAATGCAGGTTCGCTTTTATTCAAACCATTTGCGGAAACAACCAATCAAGATTTCGAAAATATTTATAAAGTCAATGTTTTTGCAATTGCCAATTTGACCAGAATTTGCTTGCCATATCTGCAAAAAGGAAGCCACGTAGTTTCAATTTCATCTATGGGCGGCATTCAAGGAAGTGCAAAGTTTTCAGGGCTTTCGGCATATAGTTCTAGCAAAGGCGCAATAATTACACTTTCAGAATTATTGGCAGAAGAGTATAAAGAACAAGGAGTTTCGTTCAATGTTTTGGCTTTAGGATCTGTAAATACCGAAATGTTGCAAGAAGCATTTCCAGGTTATGAAGCACCACTTTCTGCTCAAGAAATGGCTAATTATATTTTTGATTTTACATTGACTGGTAATAAATTTTATAACGGAAAAGTGTTGTCTGTTGCTAGTTCGACGCCATAAAATTTGTAATTATTATTTATGTCCGAAACGCTATCCAAATATATTCCAGAACATGCCGTGAAACCAATTTTCGAATTGATTGTCGCTAACAATGTACATTTAAAAATTGTCAATGAACGCAAAACTAGACACGGAGATTATCGAAAAGGTTTGTCTGGAAAACACGAAATCACAGTAAATGCCAACTTGAATAAATACCGATTTATAATAACTCTAATTCATGAAATTGCACATTTGGTTGCTTTCGAAAAATTTGGAAGACAAATAAAGCCTCACGGCGATGAGTGGAAATTTACTTTCCAGAGATTGATGGTTCCTTTTATTCGCCCTGAAATTTTCCCGTCTGCGATTTTGCCTTTATTAGCACGACATTTCAAAAACCCTACTGCAAGTTCAGATACTGATGCGACTTTATCATTGGCATTGAAACAGTTTGATGCTCAAAACGATAAAAATTATGTTTTCGAAATTCCTTATAATTCTATTTTTAGAATCTCGAACGGAAAAATTTTCAAGAAAATTGCTTTGCGAGTAAAACGTTATGAGTGTTTAGAAATAAATTCTGGAAAAACCTATTTGTTTAATCCAAATGCAGAAGTTGAGGTTTTAAGAAATTAGTTTGGGTAATAATAATTCTAAAACTATTTGATAAATTTCAAATAAAAAACAAATTTTGATTATTTTTACATTTATAAACTATTTCTATAAAATAAAATTACTTCACAATGCACATAGCCGTAGCAGGAAATATAGGGGCAGGAAAGACTACCTTAACCAAACTTTTGGCAAAACATTACAAATGGGAACCTCATTTCGAAGATGTTGTTGACAATCCATATCTCGATGATTTTTATCATCAAATGGAGCGTTGGTCATTTAATCTTCAGATTTATTTTTTAAATAGCCGTTTTCGTCAAGTTTTGCAAATTCGTAAAAGCGGTAAAAAAATCATTCAGGATCGAACTATTTATGAAGATGCTCACATTTTTGCTCCCAATCTTCATGCAATGGGTTTAATGACAAATCGTGATTTTCAGAATTATTCATCTTTATTTGAGTTAATGGAAAGTTTAGTCGAAGCTCCAGATTTGTTGATTTATTTACGAAGTTCTATTCCTAATTTAGTTGGTCAAATTCATAAGCGTGGTCGCGAGTACGAAAACTCAATTTCGATTGATTATTTGAGTCGTCTAAATGAGCGCTACGAGGCTTGGGTTCATACTTATAACAAGGCAAAATTACTGATTATAGATGTTGATAATATAGATTTTGTTAATAATCCTGAAGATTTAGGAATGATTATTAATAAAATTGATGCTGAAATGAATGGGCTTTTTTAGTAATTAATTGTCTTTAACCTAACCTAAATAAGGTTATTCTCTTTATAGAACAATGTAGTTGCAACTTCCTTTTCTTGTTTTGGTTTTTAGTCTGAGAATAAAAACTACAAATTAATAATTGAAATGTAAAATAAAATTGTAGTTTTCATTTTTATAAAATTAATTATTTCAAAAAAAGAACATAATTATTTTTTTTCCATTCAGTAAAATGGATGGATTAATAAGAATAATGCAAAAAACACCAGCAACAATCAAAAATTTTAATACGTTATGAAGAAATATATAGTCTTGTTTTGTTTCTGATTTCCAGAGTTTTAAACCAAAAAAAATAAATACTATAAAACAACCGTAAAAATAAATGTCCATGTAACCTACGTCGTAAATATTGATGAGATAATAAACCGGAAAAATGGTGAGAAGTAATAAAAAAGTTATTATTTTTTTAGAGAAAATTTCGCCATAAACAATAGGAATGGTTTGATAATTGTTGGCCAAATCTCCTTTTATGTTTTCTAAATCCTTGATCATTTCGCGAATGAGTAATAGCAAAAATAGGAATGTGGCATGAAAAAAGATGACTTCGTAGAAATTTTTGTAGTATAAAAGTATGCCGAAAAAGGGCAAAACGGCAAGAAATGCCGCCATTAAATTTCCTATTATTGGGTATTTTTTTATTTTATGAGAATAAAACCAAATTAGGAAAATATAAACCGAAAAAAATAGAACGGCACGAAATGAAACAAATAATGCGATTGTTGCAACAAAAAAATTGAGCCCAAAATAGACTTGAAGTTTGGTGTTTTGGCTTACTAATCTGTCTAATTTTGATTTATAAGGTCGGTTTATTAAATCTTTTTTGGAGTCATAAAAATTGTTAATAATATATCCCGAAGCAATTGTTAGGCTCGATGCCAAGACTAATATGAATAAATCGAAATCGAGAATTACGGACAAAGTTCGTTTTTCTGGAGCGAGAATAAATATGGCCGATAAGTATTGTGCTAAAGCAATTATTGGAATGTTATAACCGCGAATTACCGAAAACAAACTGAGGATTTTCATCAATAATAGTTTGTTTTTTCTGCTTAACATTTTTGGTTTTATGTTTTGGGTGGTAGTTTTTAGATCGAACTACTTTCATGAATTAATTTGAATTAAAAATTATAAACTACTTCAAGTTTATAATCTTTTAAGGCTAATTTTGCTTTGTCAAAATTTTCTGTAAATCCCAGAATATATCCGCCACCGCCAGACCCGCAAAGTTTTAAGTAGTAATCATTACTGTCAATTCCTTGTTGCCAAATCCCATGAAATTGTTCTGGAATCATTGGTTTGAAATTGTTTAAAACAACTTTTGATAATTTTTTGGTGTTGGAAAATAAGGATTTCATGTCACCTCCCAGGAAATTTTCTACGCAAGCATCGGTATGTTTTATAAATTGCGATTTTAGCATGGTTCTAAACCCTTGATCTTTTAGTTTTTCCATGAAAATATTGACCATTGGAGCGGTTTCGCCAACAATTCCTGAGTCTAACAAAAATACAGCACCTTTTCCGTTTACGGATTGCGTCGGAATTCCTGTTGCCTCAATATTGTCTTTAGAATTTATAAGAATAGGAATGCTCAAATAACTGTTTAATGGGTCTAAACCTGATGATTTTCCGTGGAAAAAAGATTCCATTTGCGAGAAAATAGTTTTTAATTTCAATAGTTTTTCACGAGTCAGATTCTCAAGAACCGTGATTTTATTTTGGGCATATTTATCGTAAATTGCTGCTACAAGTGCACCGCTGCTGCCAACTCCGTAACCTTGCGGAATACTAGAATCGAAATACATTCCGTTTTCGACATCGGTTTTTAGTTTTTCGATATTAAAAACCACTAAATCGGGTTGTTCGGTTTGTAGATTTGTTAAATACGCAACAAAACGTTTCAAATTTCCGTTGGAGTTTATAGCCTCTGGAGTTTGATTTCCTTCGGTCTTTAAGGCTCCATTATAAAAATTATAAGGAATCGAAAGCCCTTTAGAGTCACGAATAATTCCGTATTCTCCAAACAGTAATATTTTTGAGTAAAATAATGGTCCTTTCATAAATTAATTTACAATTGATAATGCTCCTTTTCCAATTTCATCACAAATATACTGACCATTTTGACAATAGCCAACTAATTCGTCTTTAATAAATTGCAAAACTTCGGTTACAACGTTTTCGGGATACAAAACATGCACATTTGCGCCCGCATCGAGCGTAAAACATACAGGAATTTTAGTCTGGGAACGGAATTTCCAAATTTTATTTATGATTTCTAAAGTATTGGGTTTCATCAAAATGAAATACGGCATCGATGTCATCATCATGGCATGTAACGTCAATGCTTCGCTTTCTACAATTGCTATAAAATCCTCTAAATTTCCGTTTTCGAGAACCGTTTTTATTTTCGATAAATTTTCGTGTGCTTGCTCAAAACGCCTTTCGGCAAAAGGGTGTGCATGCATTAAATCATGTCCAACAGTACTCGAAACCTGTTTTTCGCCTTTATCGACCAACAAAATTGTATCTTGATAATTCTTGAAATTGTTGTGAATTGTTGTTGAAAATTCAATACCAAATAAATCCGAACTTCCAGAAATTTCCGCATGATTGCCCCAACAAACAACGCTTCCTTTTATGCTTCGACAAGCGCTTCCTGAGCCTAATCGTGCCAAAAATGATGCTTTTTTGTAAAAATAATCATCATTCATTTCTGGATTTAAGGCACGTTCTAAAGCCATAATATTCATAGAAAGCGCCGCCATTCCTGATGCCGATGATGCAATTCCAGAACTGTGCGGAAAAGTATTTTCGGTATCAATCGTGAAATGATATTGTTTTAAATAAGGACAATATTTTTCTATCCTTTCAAAAAATTTCTGAATTTTTGGTTTAAAATCTTCTTTAGGCTTGCCTTCAAATAACAAATCGAATGAAAAATTATCATTTGTCCCACTGAGCGCAGTCGAAGTGTTTTTCTTTTCAAATGACAATTTGGTAATGGTTTTACAATTATTCAAAGTAAAACTAATTGATGGATTTGCTGGAATTTGCTTCGCCAGTTCGCCTGCTTCCGCTTGGCTCGGGTGATTCGCTTTTTTGCCCCAATATTTCACCAAAGCAATATTACTTGGAGCCGAAAATGTAAAACTTCCTGCGTTTATTTCTTTTGAAAAATGGGTTGCAATAAAATCGTTTTCTGATGACATTTAAAAATTTTTACACAAAGATACTTTTTTGTTTATTGTTATGAAAGTTTTAACTAATTTTGAAGAAATAACAA
>JAYUFL010000162.1:0-10744 GCA_043738745.1 Bacteroidota bacterium | reverse complement strand
GTTTTTTAAAGTCTGCAAATATAGTTTTATTTAATGGAAGTTAAAACTGAAATTCTTAGAAAAAAGCAGACAAATTTTTATAACCACTATGCTACTGGGGTTGCTACCTTTAAATAAGTAAATAGTGGATAAATTACAAAACCCTCTAAATCATACGATTTAAAGGGTCTTATTAGTTTTTTTTTAAAATAACCAGCGGAGAGTAAGGGATTCGAACCCTTGGTACAGTTACCCATACGCATGTTTAGCAAACATGTCCTTTCGGCCACTCAGGCAACTCTCCAAATGAAAATAATTCATCTAATCGGTTGCAAATGTAAGTTTTCATTATATATTTCACAACTAAAAAAAATATTTTTTTAGATTTTTTTTAGTTTATAAATCAAAACCGTTAATAATCAATAAAATACTATTTATTTTTATCTAAATTTTGTTTTTATCCAATCCTATTATTTTGTTAATGATCAAACTATCTTGAATTAAATACTACTTACAGGCGTTTTTTTATACCTTTATGTTTTTTAAATCATATTTTCAATTTTAATAAAAATGAGTTACTACAAAATCCAAAACCTCGAACAATACTTCAAACATTATAATAAGTCAATCCGTGAACCTAGAAAATTTTGGGGAAAAATTGCTTCCGAAAACTTTACTTGGTATCAAGAATGCGAAAAAGTAGTCGAATTTGATATGTCCGAAGCCAAAATCGAATGGTTTAAAGGGGCAAGAGTAAACATTGTAAAAAACTGTATAGACAGACATTTAGCCCGTCGCGGCGAAAAAACGGCTATTATTTTCGAACCCAATAATCCCAACGAGCAAGCGTTACATATTACGTATAATGAGTTGCATGCAAAAGTATCTAAAATGGCAAACGTACTGCGAGAGCAAGGTATTGGCAAAGGCGATCGAGTGTGTATTTATTTACCAATGATTCCCGAATTGGCCATATCAACATTGGCTTGCGCCCGAATTGGAGCCATACATTCTGTTGTATTTGCAGGATTTTCGGCATCGGCTGTAGCCTCAAGAATTAATGACTCCGAATGTAAAATGGTCATTACTTCCGATGGTGGATTTCGTGGAGAAAAAACCATCGATTTAAAATCAATAATAGATGATGCACTAGAAAAATCTCCTTGTGTAACCAAGGTTTTGGTTGTAAAAAGAACCCATACGTCTGTAAATATGAAAGACGGTCGTGACCAATGGTTGCAACCTCTTTTAGACGAAGCATCGGATAATAATGTGGCCGAAATTATGGATGCCGAAGATCCGTTATTTATACTTTATACTTCTGGATCGACAGGAAAACCAAAGGGAATGGTTCATACAACCGCTGGATATATGGTTTATTCGGCTTATACTTTCAAAAATGTTTTTAATCACGAAGAAAACGATGTTTTTTGGTGTACTGCCGATATTGGTTGGATCACCGGACATTCGTATATACTTTATGGACCGCTTTTAAACGGAGCGACAACTGTAATTTTCGAAGGAATTCCGTCGTATCCCGATTTTTCTCGTTTTTGGGAAGTAATCGAAAAACATAAAGTTACTCAGTTTTACACTGCACCAACTGCCATTCGCGCATTGGCTAAGGAAAGTTTAGAATACGTTCAAAAATATCCATTAAAATCGCTAAAAGTCATAGGATCCGTTGGAGAACCTATAAATGAAGAGGCGTGGCATTGGTACAACAATCATGTGGGCGACAAGCGATGCCCAGTGGTCGATACTTGGTGGCAAACCGAAACGGGCGGAATTATGATATCTCCAATTGCCTTTGTAACGCCAACAAAACCAACGTATGCAACGCTGCCATTACCGGGAATTCAACCCGTTTTGATGGACGAAAAACGAAATGAAATAGAAGGAAATCAGGTTACGGGAAGTCTGTGCATCAAGTTTCCTTGGCCAGGAATTGCAAGAACCATTTGGGGCGATCATCAGCGATATAAAGAAACTTATTTCTCGGCTTTTCCGGGAAAATATTTTACTGGCGATGGCGCATTGCGTGACGAAGTTGGTTATTACAGAATCACGGGTAGAGTAGATGATGTAGTAATTGTTTCGGGTCATAATCTAGGAACTGCACCAATAGAAGATGCTATAAATGAGCATCCTGCAGTTGCCGAAAGTGCCATTGTTGGTTTTCCTCACGACATAAAAGGGAATGCTTTATACGGTTTTGTAATCCTAAAAGAAAGCGGAGAAACGCGTGATAAAATTAATTTAGTAAAAGAAATAAACCAGCATGTTTCCGATCACATTGGACCAATTGCCAAGTTAGATAAAATTCAGTTTGTATCTGGTTTGCCAAAAACCCGTTCGGGAAAAATCATGCGTAGAATTTTGCGTAAAATTGCCGAAGGAGATTTCTCTAATTTTGGAGACATTACCACATTATTAAACCCTGAAATTGTAGATGAAATAAAAGAGGGAAAATTGTAGGGGTTTTAAAAATAAATTAAGGTAAAAAATAAAAAAAATGAATAAAGTAGTACTTATAACAGGTGCTTCGTCAGGAATAGGAAAATCAATCGGAGAATTTTTATTTGAAAAAGGTTTTAAAGTGTACGGAACTAGTCGAAACCCTGAAAAATATTTGGATTCAAAACTTGAATTATTAATATTAGATGTTCGAAATCCAGAAACTATAAAATCCACAATTGATTATATTATTCAAAAATCAGGGCGAATAGATATTGTAATCAATAATGCTGGAGTTGGAATTACAGGACCTTTGGAAGAAATTCCAATGAAAGAAATTAAAAATAATTTTGAGACCAATTTTTTTGGACCAATCGAAATTATTAAAGCCGTTTTACCACAAATGCGATTGCAAAAATCAGGATTAATTATCAATATAACCTCAATTGCAGGATACATGGGTTTGCCATTTCGAAGCATATATTCTGCATCAAAAGGAGCGTTAGAATTAATAACCGAAAGTTTGAATATGGAAGTAAAACCATTCGGAATACATATTGCTAATGTTGCCCCTGGCGATTTTGCTACGAATATTGCATCAGGTAGATTTCATTCGCCAGTAATAAAAAATTCTGATTACGAAGTTACGTATGGTAATAATCTAAAAACCATGGATAATCATGTAAATTCTGGCGGAAATCCTTTAGAAATGGCAGAAGCAATCTACAAAATTATTCAAAGTTCAAATCCAAAAATTCATTATAAAGTAGGGGCTTTTATGCAAAAATTCTCTATTGTTCTCAAAAGAATATTACCCGATAAAGTTTATGAAAAAATTTTAATGAACCATTATAAATTGTAATTTTGCAAAAACAACACACAATTAAATAAATACTATGAAATTTTTTATTGACACAGCGAATCTTGCACAAATTAAAGAAGCACAAGCATTAGGTGTTCTTGACGGCGTTACGACTAATCCGTCTTTGATGGCAAAAGAAGGCATCACTGGTAAAGACAACATTCTTAAACATTATGTTGACATTTGCAACCTTGTTGATGGCGATGTTTCTGCCGAAGTAAATGCTTTGGACTATGATGGAATGATTCGCGAAGGCGAAGAATTGGCAGAATTGCACGACCAAATTGTCGTTAAATTGCCCATGACTAAAGAAGGTGTTATGGCTTGCAAATATTTTTCGGACAGAGAGATAAAAACCAATGTAACACTTGTTTTTTCTGCTGGTCAAGCGCTTTTGGCTGCCAAAGCTGGCGCTACTTATGTGTCACCATTTATTGGTCGTTTGGACGATGTTTCTACAGATGGATTAGCATTAATCGAAGAAATTAGATTAATTTTTGACAATTATGGTTACGAAACTCAAATTCTTGCAGCATCTGTTCGACACACCATGCACATTGTGAATTGTGCCAAAATTGGTGCCGATGTCATGACAGGTCCACTTTCTGCAATTTACGGATTACTAAAACACCCTTTAACCGATATTGGTTTGGTTCAATTTGTTGCTGATTTCGAGAAAGGAAATAAGTAGATATTAGATTTGCCATATTAGATTTAAAAAAACGATTCTCTTAATTGAGAATCGTTTTTTTTAATATGAAAATTGAATAAATATCAAATTGAAAAATCATTTTTTTTGACTAATTTTGCACAATATTTAAAAATTAAAATTAATGTTATCAGTAAACAATTTATCGGTTCAGTTTGGCAAACGAATTTTGTTCGACGAAGTAAATACGGTTTTCACTCACGGCAATATCTATGGTGTTATTGGGGCAAACGGTGCTGGAAAATCTACTTTTTTGAAGATAATTTCAGGAGAAATTGATCCAACTTCTGGAAATGTACATCTAGAACCAGGAAAACGAATGTCTGTTTTGAATCAAAATCACAACATGTTCGATGACAGCACGGTGCTAGAAACAGTCATGATGGGTAACAAAATTTTGTTCAACATCAAGAAAGAAATGGACGAGTTGTATGCCGATTATAACGATAAAAACGCTGATAGAATTGGCGAATTGCAAGTACAATTTGAAGAAATGAATGGCTGGAATGCCGATTCTGATGCCGCTGCAATGTTATCAAATCTGGAAATTTCAGAAGAATACCATTACACTAAAATGGGTGATTTAGACAATAAATTAAAAGTTCGTGTGTTGTTGGCACAAGCATTATTTGGTAATCCAGATTTATTAATCATGGACGAGCCAACCAATGATTTGGATTTCGAAACGATTGCTTGGCTAGAAAATTTCTTGGCAAATTACGAAAACACAGTTATTGTTGTTTCTCATGACCGCCACTTTTTGGATTCGGTTTGTACGCATATTTCAGATATCGATTTCTCAAAAATCAATCATTATTCTGGAAATTATACTTTTTGGTACGAATCAAGCCAATTAGCTGCAAAACAAAGAGCGCAACAAAACAAAAAAGCAGAGGAAAAGAAACAAGAATTAGAAGAATTTATTCGTCGTTTTTCTGCGAATGTTGCCAAATCTAAACAAGCAACTTCTCGTAAAAAAATGATTTCGAAATTGAATATTTCCGAGATAAAACCATCATCGAGACGCTATCCAGCAATAATTTTTGATCAAGAAAGAGAAGCTGGCGACCAAATTTTGAATGTTCAAGGTTTAACAGGTTCTATTGATGGTGAAACTTTATTTAAAGATATTGATTTGAATATGGCAAAAGGCGATAAAATTGTACTTTTCTCAAAAGACTCAAGAGCAACGTCTTTATTTTATGATATTTTAAACGGATTACAAAAACAAGATTCTGGATCATTCGATTGGGGAATTACTACCAATCAAGCCTATTTGCCTGTAGACAATCATTCGTTTTTTGAAACTGACTATTCATTAGTCGATTGGTTGCGACAATATGTAAAAACCGAAGAAGAGCGAGACGAAGTAAACATTAGAAGTTTTCTTGGCAAAATGATTTTCTCTGGCGAAGAAGCCTTAAAAACCTGTAGGGTTTTGTCTGGCGGAGAAAAAGTGCGTTGCATGTTGTCAAGAATGATGATGGAAAGAGCCAATGTTTTAATGATTGACGAACCAACGAACCACCTTGATTTAGAATCGATTACGGCATTTAATAATTCTTTAAAAAACTTTAAAGGTTCCATTATATTCTCGACTCACGATCATGAATTTGCACAAACTGTAGGAAACAGAGTCATAGAATTAACACCAAATGGTGCCATAGATCGATACATGACATTTGACGACTATCTTGATGACGAAAAAGTTAAAGAATTAAGAGTCAAAATGTATTTGTAAAAAACTAAAATATCAGTTTTTAAAATCTTTTTTATTAATTATTTATCTGATTTTTATGAGAATCTAAAAAAGTTTTCAAAAACGCATTAGTAATCTTTTCATCTGCATTCAAAAACGATTCTCTATTGAAGTTTGCAAGACTTTCAATTTTACTAATTTCTACATAACCAATGTATTTGTAACCCATAGACCATTCAGGAAACTGTCTTTTTTTTATTTCGTTTTCAATGACTGTTAGTATTCCGCGATGACGTCTATCTTTTTTTATTTTTTCGAAAAGTGTCTGAACATTATCTTTTTCTCCTTCTAAAATCTGTAAGAAATCACCATCAATATGAAGTAAAATACCTGTAATATTATGCGAACTATTGTATGCTCTGGCATGTAATAAAATGTCGTTAAGGTCTTGTTCGCTGGTAGTTTCCAGTGCTGCACTAAAATAAATAATACGGTACATTTTTAAAAATTTAATCAAAAATATTGATTTATTTCATTTATTCACAATAATTTCATAAAAATTAATTAAAATCTTAGAAATTTAAATCAATTCATTTGCTTGAAATTTAGAATTCAGAAAAAAAAAGTATCTTTACATCATAATTAAAGTCTTAATATGTCACAAAAAGTATTGCTTACTTCGCTAGAAGTCAATATAATCCTACACCGTTTGGCTTGCCAATTAATAGAAAATAATCTCGATTTTTCGAATACAATTTTAATTGGAATTCAGCCGCGTGGGATATTTTTGGCAGAAAGATTGAAGAATCTATTAGAGCAAGAATATAAAATTTCCAATATTATTTTAGGATATTTAGATATTACTTTTTTTAGAGACGATTTTAGAAGAACTAATAAACCTTTGGAAGCAAATAAAACTCAAATTGATTTTATTGTCGAAAATAAAAAAATTATTTTTATTGACGACGTTCTTTATACAGGTCGAAGCATTCGCTCTGCTTTAACTGCAATTCAATCTTTTGGGCGACCATCAGAAATTGAACTTTTAGTTTTAATCGACAGACGATTTAGCCGACATTTGCCAATTCAACCCGATTATAGAGGTCGGCAAGTTGATGCAATAAATGACGAAAAAGTGAAAGTTTCGTGGCTAGAAAACGATGGCGAAGATTGTGTTTACTTAATTCCAACAACCAATAACTAAAAAAATGAGCGAACTTAGCGTAAACCATTTATTAGGAATAAAATACATCAATAAAAAAGATATTGATTTAATTTTTGAAACCGCAGATCAGTTTAAAGAAGTTATCAATCGACCAATCAAAAAAGTACCTTCATTAAGAGATATTACTATTGCAAATATCTTTTTCGAAAATTCCACCCGAACAAAATTATCGTTCGAATTGGCACAAAAACGCCTTTCGGCAGATGTTATCAGTTTTTCGGCAGCACAATCATCAGTAAAAAAAGGCGAAACACTAATCGATACTGTCAATAATATTTTGGCAATGAAAGTTGATATGGTAGTCATGCGGCATTCTAGCCCAGGTGCTGCTCATTTTCTTTCTCAAAATGTCAAAGCAAGTATCATTAATGCTGGAGATGGCGCACACGAACATCCAACGCAAGGTTTATTAGATAGTTATTCTATACGAGAAAAATTAGGAGATGTTGCTGGTAAAAAAGTGGTTATTGTGGGTGATATTTTACATTCTAGAGTGGCACTTTCTAATATATATGCTTTGCAAATGCAAGGAGCAGAAGTAAAAGTTTGTGGACCCAAAACTTTAATTCCAAAACACATCGAAAATCTAGGTGTAGAAATAGAAACTAATTTACGTAAAGCCTTGAATTGGTGCGATGTAGCGAATATGTTGCGAGTTCAAAACGAGCGAATGGATGTAAACTATTTTCCATCAACCAGAGAGTATGCGCAACAATATGGCGTTGACAAAAGTTTATTAGATTCGCTTAATAAAGAAATCGTAATTATGCATCCTGGTCCCATAAATCGTGGTGTAGAAATTACGTCTGACGTGGCAGATTCTAAACAATCTGTGATTTTAAATCAAGTAGAAAATGGTGTCGCAATTCGAATGGCTGTAACCTATTTATTAGCATCAAAAATTAAAAATTAAATTTAATGACTATTGAAATTACAGAAAAAGCAACAATTATTAAAGATTTTGATTCTGATTTAGATAAACTACTGATTGAATTGATTAATCAAAAGAATTTAGAAAATCACAATATAATTCTTGATATTTCGAATTACAAAACTTTAAAACCAAAAGATCTGAATCTATTCTTTTCGTTTGCAAAAAGCCACAAAAAGAATAAACAATCGTTTGTTATTTTTATAAAAGATTTCGATTTCAATAAAGCATCAGAAAAAATTAACATTGTTCCCACAATTCAAGAAGCCTTCGATGTTATCGAAATGGAAGAAATAGAGCGAGATTTAGGATTTTAAACCATAAAAAAAATGAATTTTACCAACAAACACAAATTATATCTAAACGTATTTTTACTATTCGTATTCGTTTATATGCTAGCAAGCAAAGTTATACAAGGTTTCAAAATACAAGATTTCAACTATTTACGAATAGGATTGTTAGTATTTCTAATTGTTTCTACCATTCTAAGAATAATCAAGTACAACCGCGAAGAGGAAAATAATACCCAAAAATAACCCATTGAAACTCACCATTCTTGGCTGTTATGCAGCAACTCCACGAACAATAACTAATCCAACGGCGCAAGTTCTAGAAATACGAAATCGTATGTTTTTGATAGATTGTGGAGAAGGAACACAAGTGCAATTGCGTAAAAATAAAATTAAATTTTCGGCAATAAATCATATTTTTATTTCGCATTTGCATGGTGATCATTGCTATGGATTGATTGGTTTGGTGTCTACTTTCATGCTTTTGAATCGTGTGAACGATTTACATATTTATGGTCCAAAAGGCATAAAAGAAATGATTTTACTGCAACTCAAACTGTCAAATTCTTATACGAGTTATGGATTATTTTTTCACGAATTGGAATCTAAAAAGAGCGAAATAATTTTCGAGGATGATAAAGTAGTTGTAAAAACAATTCCTTTAAAACACAGAATTTACACCAACGGATTTCATTTTCAAGAGAAAATACGAGAACGAAAAATCAACATTAACGCCGTTCAAAACTATAAAATCGAAACGTGCTATTTTCAAAACATCAAAAACGGAAAAGATATTGCACTTGATGATGGTACTATAATTCTGAATTCCGAACTCACATTCGATCCAATTTTGCCGAAAAGTTATGCGTTTTGTTCGGACACCATTTTCGACGAAAGTATTATCGAAAATATTCAAAATGTGGATGTTTTGTATCATGAAAGTACTTTTTTAGAATCTGAAGCGCATCTTTCTGAAAAAACGATGCACTCCACAGCAAAACAAGCAGCAATGATTGCTAAAAAAGCCAATGCTAAACAACTCATTTTGGGACATTATTCGACTAGATACGAAAATATCGAAATGTTTAAAACCGAAGCCGAAACCATTTTCTCGAATATACTTTTAGCAAACGATGGGAAGAGTTTTGATTTTTCGGATTGTTAATATTTGGTTTTCTTGTTATTTTCGGAAAGTTTTGCTGTTGAAAGAACAAAAAATAAATCTACTTTAAACAATGGATACAATGAAAATTAAATAACCAAAAATAAATACTTTGATAAAACAAATAATAACGACCATATTTATTTTCATTAATTTATTGGCTGTTGCTCAAAAGGACACCATAAAGCCATTTACATTTCAGGGTTATGGAGAATTGTATTACAGTTATGATTTTTCGAATCCACAAAATCACGAAAAACCAAACTTTATTTATAGTCATAAACGACATAATGAATTTAATGTAAATTTAGCATTTGCAAAAGCATCTTACAATAAGAATAATCTAAGAGTAAATGCAACACTAATGTTAGGAAATTATGCACAATACAACCTATCGGCTGAGCCAAATTGGGCAAAGTTCTTGTATGAAGCCAATATAGGTTTTAAAATTTCTAAAAATCAAAATATTTGGTTAGATGCAGGAATTATGCCTTCGCATATTGGTTTTGAAAGTGCAATAAGTGCGGATTGTTGGACGCTAACCAGAAGCATACTCGCAGAAAACTCTCCTTATTATGAAACGGGCGCAAAAGTTTCTTACACTAGTCAATCAAAGAAATTTAATGCTTCCGTTTTAGTTTTAAATGGTTGGCAAAAAATAAAAAAAACAGATTACATCCAAAAGCCATCGTTCGGATTACAACTTAATTACAAACCGAACTCAAAATTGACCTTAAATTATAGCAATTTTGTCGGAACAGATAAACCAGATAGCATTCATTCGTGGCGATTATTTCATAATATATATGCCATTTATGAACCTTCAAAAAAGTTTGGAATTATAGCAGGTTTTGATATTGCAACAGATAAATTTAACGCAATAGATTATGGAGTTTGGTATTCTCCTGTTTTTATTTTACGATTCAAACCCAAAGAAAAATACAATATTGCAGTTCGTGGAGAATATTATAACGACAAAAAACAAATTATAATTACTACGAATACACCAAACGGATTTCAAACTTTTGGGTTATCCTCAAATTTTGACATACAAATTAAAGATAATTTAGTTTGGAGAATCGAAGGCAAAGAATATTTTTCAAAAGATAATGTTTTTAAGGAGAATAAAACTAGTTTTACAATTACAATGTCATTAGCAATAAAAATTTAGAATTAAAAAAAATAAATTTTAAGTTATTAGTTTAATTAGATTCTGAATAATTATTCGTTTTATAATACCGATACAAATGGTCGTAAATTATCAATTCGTATTTTCGTTGTTTCGAGGTAAATTGACGATTAATCATCATGTGAACATGACTTGATAAAAAGTTGGATAACGGAATTTTTAAATTCTCTTTTATAGTTTCAATAGTGTTTTTAGACAAATCTTGTTTTTGTTCTATGATATCATAAAGTTCAGAAAATGC
>JAYUFL010000161.1:0-28122 GCA_043738745.1 Bacteroidota bacterium | reverse complement strand
TAAATATTTCGCAAGTTAAAGGTTCTGGAGAAAATGGTAGAATTATAAAAACAGATGTTGAGAACTATAAATTTGAAATTCAACCAACAGCCGTTAACTCACAACCAGCAACTAGCAACCAACAAATAACAACAACTTTTGTTGCTGCTGGAGAACAATTTTCTGAAAAAATTCCGAATTCGCAAATGCGAAAAATCATTGCAAAAAGACTATCAGAATCTATTTTTACCGCACCACACTTCTATTTGAATATTGAGGTTGGAATGGACGAAGCCATGAAATCTCGAGCAATAATAAATATAATTCCTGATACAAAAGTTTCGTTCAACGATTTAGTTATCAAGGCTTGTGCAATGGCACTCAAAAAACATTTGAAAATAAATTCACAATGGGCGGATGATGCAATTACAATTAATCATCATGTAAATATTGGTGTTGCAGTGGCTGTTGAAGACGGATTAGTTGTGCCCGTTTTGAAATTCACAGATCAGATGAGTTTAACGCAAATTGGAGGAAATGTTCGTGATTTAGCATCTCGTGCAAAAAATAAAAAACTACAACCTACGGAAATGGAAGGTAGTACATTCACAGTTTCAAATCTTGGAATGTTCGGCATCACAGATTTTACATCCATAATTAATCAACCCAATTCAGCAATTTTATCAGTTGGAGCCATTGTAGAAAAACCAGTGGTCAAAAACGGACAAATTGTTGTAGGAAACACCATGAAGTTGACCCTTGCTTGTGATCATAGAACTATTGATGGTGCAACTGGCGCACAATTTCTACAAACTTTAAAACAGTTTTTAGAAAATCCAGTTACAATGTTAGTTTAAATTTAAGAAATTATTGATAGTAATAATATGATTTTTAATTACAAAAAAAATGGAAGTGTTTGCTTCCATTTTTTTTGTAATAATATTAAATTTAATTTTTTATCTCTTTTAATTTACTTTCTTCTTTTGAAATTCTTTCTTTTATCTCGTCTATTTTCTTCAATTGTTTTGCTTTTTCTTTTTCATAATCGGCAGTATCGTTTGGTGAAATTTTGCCTTTAGAAACATTTTTACTATATTTTTCTGATTCTTTAACTAAATCTTTTTCGGCGTCATTTAATTTTCCTTTACAGTAGGATACTTGTTTTTCAGCGTCGTTTATTTTTTCTTGTTGTTTCAGAACTTTTTCTTGTTCTTTTTTTATTTCGTCTTGCTCTTTTTCTAATTTTTTTTGATTTTTTTCAATCTCTTTCTGTTTCTCTTCAGCATCTTTAGTGGCTTTCTCGGCTTCTTTTTTTGCTTTCTCAGCATCTTTAGCAACTTTTTCGGCTTCCTTTTTTGCTTTCTCAGCCGTCTTCTCTGCTTCTTTAGTTACTTTTTCGGCATCTTTTTTTATTTTTTCTGCTACTTTTTCAGATTCTAATGCGGCATTTTTTGCTGCTTCTGCTTCAGTTTTTGCTTTTTGGTCAGCCTCTTTTTGAGATTTCAATTTTTGCTTTTCCTCATTGTCTTTTGCGATTTTTTCA
This sequence comes from Bacteroidota bacterium, assembly GCA_043738745.1. Taxonomy (GTDB): domain Bacteria; phylum Bacteroidota; class Bacteroidia; order Flavobacteriales; family Flavobacteriaceae; genus Flavobacterium. The sequence goes on along the minus strand of JAYUFL010000161.1, from coordinate 26,600 downwards.
GCGTCCATTTTTGTTTTTTCAGCAACTTTATCGGCATCCATTTTCGCTTGAGCATCTGCTTTAATCTTTTGATTCTCTGATTCTAGTTGCTTTAATTTTTCTTTTTCTTCTGCAATTTGTTTTTCAATATTTTGTGAAGCATTAGTTTTTATAGAATCTTTTACTACGGTAGTTTTAATCTCTTGAGCATAAAATGTAGTACTACTTGCAAATAAAATTGCAGTCAAAATTAGTTTAATTTTCATAGTTGTAATTTTTAGGTTTAAATAATTTTTTAAATATAAATACTTATATTTACAAATCTAACAATTAATTGATTTAAAAATAATTAAGTTTAATAAAAATGTCATTTGAATGAAAAAATATAAAATTTTTCTTGTTTTTTTAATCTTTTTAACTATTTCTTGTAAGCAAAATGAAAACTTAAGCAACCCAAATATATCGAATCAAAAAGAATCTGATAATAGCAATATGTTTGATTTTTTGCCTACATCGACAACAAATCAAATTATTAAGCACGAATTTTATACGCTTTCATATAACGAGAAATATGAACAAGCAGAATGGGTTGCCTACGAACTGAAAGCAAATATGGTTTCCAGTCAGCATTTTAAACGCCCTTTTTTTATTGAAGATCCTTTGGTCGAAACGCATTCTGCCGATTGGAGAAATTATAAAAAATCGGGTTACGACAAAGGTCATCTTTGTCCTGCGGCAGACATGAAATTTAACAAAAAATCTTTCGATGATACTTTTTTTACATCAAACATTTCGCCTCAAAATCACGAATTTAATGATGGGGTTTGGAATCGATTAGAAGGTAAAGTTAGATATTGGGCTCAAAAAAAAGGAACTATTTGTGTAATTACGGGTGGTGTTCTGCAAGATGGATTAAAAAAAATTGGTACAGAAAATGTCTCCGTTCCTGACTATTTTTATAAAGTTTTGCTAGACAATTCGAGCAACAAACCTAAAATGATTGCTTTTTTAGTGCCGAGTCAGGATTCAGAAAAACCTTTATATGAATTTGTAATTTCGGTTGATGAGTTAGAAAAATTAACTGGAATTGATTTTTACCCAAAGTTACCAGATGAAATAGAAAATCGTTTGGAGCAAAAAAGTGATTATAAGGATTGGAATTTTTAGACTTATTTTACCATTCATTTACTTTGTTCGCATCCATTTTTAAAAAAATAAAGAGCAATATAGTAAATCCCCAAAGTCCAGAACCACCATAGGAGAAAAAAGGTAATGGAACTCCAATTGTTGGAAAAATTCCTAAAACCATTGCTATATTAACAAAAGTATGTATAAATAGAATTCCCGCAACACAATAGCCATAAATACGACTAAATTTTGTTTTTTGTCGCTCGGCTAAATATAATATTCGTAAAAACAGCCCCGTGAAAAGTAGTATTACAATTAACGAACCAACAAATCCCCACTCTTCGCCAACGGTTGTAAAAATATAATCGGTGTGTTGTTCGGGTACAAAACCACCTTTGGTTTGTGTTCCTTCCAGAAAACCTTTTCCGAGCCAACCGCCAGAACCAACTGCAATTTCAGATTGATTGGTGTTATAACCAATTCCTTTCATGTCAACCGCCTTTCCTAGTAAAATATTGAAACGATCGCGGTGATGTTGTTTAAAAACATGATTGAACACATAATCAACAGAAAAAACAAATCCAGAAATTAACACCAGAACAATGCTACTAAAAAATATACTTCTGTTTATAATTCTACTTTTAAAATAAATAAAAATCAGAACGATTGCAGCAATCAAAACAACATAAATTGGCTGTAAAATAAGTGACATTACAAATAATAAAATGGCAACAAAACCTACTATTAAATACCAAGATGGTAATCCTTCGCGGTAAAGCACTACCATAAAAATAGAATAAATCAACGCGCTACCTGGATCGGGTTGTGGTAAGATTAGTAGTACGGGTAAAAAAACTATGGCTAACGCCTTAATTTGATCGTTTACATCTTTAAGATTAACTTGAACATCGCTTAAATATTTTGCTAAAGCCAATGCGGTTGCTGCTTTCGCAAATTCTGATGGTTGTAATGTAAAACTACCTATACCATACCAACAACGTTGCCCTGCAATAGTTTTTCCTAAAACAAATAAACCTGCTAACGAAAGTAATGAGATTCCGAAAATGATACTTGCATACTTTTCATAGAATTTTGAATCTGCAAAAAGCACCACAAAAATAATTGGGATAGTAAGAAAAATAAAAAGCATTTGCTTTCCATATACTTGAGAAATATCAAAAATTGAGGCATCTTTTATAGAAATAGATAAGGACGATGAATATATGTTTAGCCACCCCAAAACTACTAAAGCAATAAAAATAAATACACTAATCCAATCGAGATTGTTTGATACGCTCTGGTTTTTCATAAGATTATTTTATTTTTTGTTGATGTCTCCATCCTCTATAATAGTATCAGAAACTGGTTTTTGAACAGGAATTTTTGGCAAAATTCGTTCTTTGGGTTTATTGTCTAAAATGGTATCGTTGGCTTTTTTGACAAAACGGGCATATTGCGATTGCAAACTTGTTTCTATAATTCTTTTTTCGAGTGGTTTTAGCGTAACGGCTCCTTTTAGATATTTTTCGATCATTAAACTTACAATTGGTCCTGCAATATGAGCTCCAAACCCTCCATTTTCGACCAAAACAGCAATCGCAATTTTAGGATTGTCTTTAGGTGCAAAGGCCACAAAAATGGAATGATCTTGCATTTTTACTTTTTTTCCATTAACTCGTGCATAGTTTTCGGCAGTTCCTGTTTTTCCACAAATATCTATTCCAGGTACTTTCAGAGCATAGGCAGTACCAAAATTATATACGTCGAACAAACCGCTTATCATTGGAGCAAAATATTTTTTGTCGATAGTTGCAACGTGTTTTGTAGTAAATTTTTTGTCGATTTGACCTTTTTCAATTTTTTTTATGATGTGAGGCGTAAAATAATAACCTTCGTTAGAAACTGCAGCAATCATGTTTGCTAACTGAATTGGTGTTGCAAGAACTTCTCCTTGACCAATCGAGTTGGATACAATTGTTGCTCCATGCCAACCACCATTTGGATATACTTTTTTATAGTACTTTCCTGTTGGAATATTTCCTTTTCTTCCAGTTGGTAAATCATAACCCATAAATTGTCCAAGTCCAAAACTCCTAACATGTCCACCCCAAACATCGACTGCATCGTTCGGGCTTTTATATTTATTGATAGTCCGCATGTAGGCACTTGCGAAATAAGTATTACAGGATTTATAAATACCATTGTGGAGTTGAAAAGAACCCGAACCTCCATGACATCTCATAAAATGACCACGTGCATAACTAAAACCTCCATTACAAACAAAAGTACTCTGTTCGTCAATAACTTGCTCCTGCAACGCCACCAATCCAGTCATGATTTTAAAAGGAGAGCCTGGAGGATATTCTGCCAACAAACCCCTGTCGTAGGTCGGCTTTGCTAGGGAATCGTTATACAACATGGTGTAATTTCGAGAGCGTTCCCTACCCACAAGCAATGCTGGATCGTAGGAAGGTGCAGTAACAAGTGCTAAAATTTCGCCTGTTTTGGGTTCAATAGCAACAATTCCTCCACGTTTGTTTGTCATCAATTCTTCGCCATATTTTTGAAGTTCGGCATCGATTGTTAGCGTAATGTCTTTTCCTTGAACTGAAGTTGTATCAAATTTTCCTTCTTTATAAGAGCCAATTTCTCGGTTATATTTGTCTTTTTGCATATATCTTACACCTTTCACACCACGCAAAACATCTTCATAACTTTCCTCAACACCTTGTCTCCCAATTAAGTCACCACTGTTATAGTAGGGATGTTTTTGAATGATTTTATCATTTACTTGTGTTATAAAGCCAAAAACATTGGCGCCAACAGCAACCTGATAGTCTCGTAGCGAACGTTTTTGGATTTCGAAACCAGGAAATTTTCTGGCTTTTTCCTGAAATGCAGCAAACTCTCTTTTATTGAGTTGTGGCAAAAAAACAGAACGTAGCATTGGGCTATAAACTCTCGCTTTTGTAATCCGTCTATTAAAATCTTCTTTTGTGATACTTAAAAGAGAGCAAAAATCTAGGGTATCTAAATTTTTTATTTCTTTTGGAGTTACCATAATATCGTACGACGGCTGATTGGCTACTAAAAGCACTCCATGTCTGTCGTATATATAACCTCTTTCAGGATAATCGTATATTATTTTTATTGCATTATTATCTGATTTTAATCGAAAAGAATCATCTATAATCTGCAAATAAAAAAGCCGTATTAGTAGCAAGCATGCCGAAATTATAATTAATGAGGGAAGCAATAGTTTTCTCATCGTTTCTTTGGTTTAATCAAATAAATGATAAGAATACATAGAATTATTGTGGCAATAATACTAAATAGGGTAAGATAAACCATTTCCCAAATTAGGGTGAAACTAAAAATTTCTAAAACAAAAAGACACAAATGATGAATTAAAACCGATACAACAATAAACGAAAAACGTTCTGGAGTTAGAATGTCGTTGAGTTTTACGGTTTGATATTCGTAACTCAATCCAAATGCAAATTTAAAAATTGCAGGTCTAAAATAGGCCAGTGTTACACATGCAAAAGCGTGAACTCCGCCCGAATTTAAAAATAAATCCATTACAATTCCTAAACAAAAAGAAGCAATTAGCAATCCCGATTTGTTTCCGTTTACGGGGAAAAGTATTATGAATAAAATATATGGATACGGGTTAATGAATCCAAATAAATTAAAATAATTGAACATTGTTATTTGCACGGCAAGTAGTAGCACAAATCGTAAAATATTATTTAAAAGAGTACTATTCATTTTTTTTAGTTTCTTCTAATTTTTTGATTTCATCGCTATCTTTTCTTTTCAGAATATAAACAGATCCTAGATTGGTCATATCGTTAAAAAGTTTAATATTTAGAGTGTAATAATTTGTTTCGTTGTCGGTATAAACATTTTCTATAGTTCCAATATTAATGTTTTCTGGAAAAATTTCCGATTGTCCACCAGTTACAATAGTATCGCCTTTTCGAACCGAGGCCAATCTAGGCACGTCGATTAACTGAACAAATCCTGCGTTTTTCCCGTTCCACATTAAAGATCCATAGTGATTTGATTTTTTTATTTTTGCATTAATTCTAGTTTCTTTGTTTAGAATACTGATTACGGTTGCATAATTTGATGATGTATTTTCGATTACGCCAATTACACCAAAATCGTTAATAACTCCCATCCCAGATTTTACGCCTTTTGATTCGCCACTATTTAAAGTAAGATAATTTTCGTGAATGCTATATGAATTATGAATGACTCTTGAGAGTATAATATTAGTTTTGTTTATACCTTCATAAATTTTCGAGTCGAGAGTTTTTGTTGTATCCTTTTGATTTAAAACTAAACTTTTAAGAAGTGCATTTTCAGCAGCCAATTTATCGTTTTGAGTTTTTAAATTAAAATAACCTTCCACATTATTCATTTGAGTGTAAACGGTTCCCGAAAGAAAATTAGCCGAACTAATTATTTTGCTTTTATGAAATGAATGCGACTGTACTGTGAGCGCAAACGAGATGCCCAAAAGCAGCAAAAACAGCAATCGGTTACTGTTTTTAAAAATAAAATTAAATATTTGCTGCATTAAATGATGCTATTATTTTATTAAAATACTTTTGTATTTCGAGATACTTTTCAACGCCATTCCTGTACCACGAACTACTGCTCTCAAAGGATCTTCGGCAATGTAAACTGGTAAATCTGTTTTTTGAGAAATCCGTTTGTCTAAACCACGTAACATCGAGCCGCCACCAGCAAGATAAATCCCAGTATTATAAATATCCGCAGCCAATTCTGGAGGTGTTTTGGAAAGTGTTTCCATAATTGCATCTTCTATTCTCTGAATCGATTTATCGAGTGCTTTTGCAATTTCTCTAAACGAAACGTTTACTTGTTTTGGTTTTCCAGTCAATAAATCTCGACCCTGAACAGACATATCTTCGGGTGGAGCATCCAAATCTTCGATGGCTGCACCAATTTCTATTTTAATTTTTTCGGCAGTCGATTCACCAACGAACAGGTTATGTTGTGTTCGCATATAATATACGATATCGTTTGTGAAAACATCACCCGCAATTTTGACTGATTTGTCGCAAACAATACCTCCAAGTGCAATAACTGCAATTTCGGTTGTTCCGCCTCCAATATCAACAATCATGTTTCCTTTAGGTTGCATAATATCTATTCCAATTCCAATTGCTGCTGCCATTGGTTCGTGAATTAAATATACTTCTTTTCCGTTTACTCGTTCACACGATTCTTTTACGGCTCGCATTTCGACTTCTGTAATTCCCGAAGGAATACAAACTACCATACGCAATGCTGGGGTAAAAAGTTTTTTTTGAAGTGCTGGAATACTTTTGATAAGTAATTTTATCATTTGTTCCGAAGCATCAAAATCGGCAATAACGCCGTCTTTTAGTGGCCTTATGGTTTTTATGTTTTCATGGGTTTTTCCTTGCATTAAATTTGCCTCTTTCCCAACGGCAATAATTCTACCCGAAACTCTATCTCGAGCCACAATCGATGGACTATCAATAACAACTTTGTCGTTATGAATTATCAAAGTGTTTGCTGTTCCAAGGTCTATCGCAATATCCTCGGTCATGAAATCAAAAAATCCCATAATTTTTTTTGGGTTTTAAAAGTTAGTAATTATTTTTAACATGCAAAGTTAAACAAATTAATGTTTAAAATGACGTGTTCCTGTAAATACCATTGCAAGTTTATTTTCGTTGCAATAATTGATACTTAATTCATCTTTTATAGAACCTCCAGGTTGTATTACTGCTGTGATGCCTACGTTTTTTGCAATTTCTACACAATCTGGAAAAGGAAAAAAAGCATCGCTTGCCATTACGGCTCCATTTAGATCAAAACCAAACGCATTTGCTTTTTCGATGGCTTGCTTTAGAGCATCAACTCTAGATGTTTGTCCTGTTCCTGAGGATATTAGTGTTCCGTTTTTTGCAAAAACAATAGTGTTAGATTTGGTGTTTTTACAAATTTTAGACGCAAAAATCAAATCGTCAATTTCCTGCAATGTTGGTTCTAATGTAGTAACGTTTTTTAAGTCTTGTTTAGTATCCGTCTTTGAATTTTTGTCTTGTACCAAAATTCCGTTTAAGCAAGTTCTGACCTGTTTTTGAGGTAAATCGACCTTGTTTTGAACCAAAATTATTCTGTTTTTCTTTTCAGAAAGTATCGAAATGGCTTCGGAATCGTAATTTGGCGCTATAACAACTTCGCAAAATAATTTGTTTATTTCTAGAGCAGTCGCAACATCAATTTTGGAATTCGAAATTAGAACACCACCAAAAGCCGAAGTTGGGTCGCAGGCTAGCGCAGCATTATATGCTTCTAGAATTGTATTTCGAGTTGCTAATCCGCAAGCGTTGTTGTGTTTGAGGATTGCAAAAGTTGGACTGTCGTTTTTAAATTCTGCAATTAAGTTCACCGAAGCATCAACATCTAGTAAATTGTTATACGACAACTCTTTTCCGTGTATTTTTTTGAACATCGCATCAAAATCTCCAAAGAAGAATCCTTTTTGATGTGGATTTTCGCCATATCTCAAAATTTGTCCTTCGGCAATACTTTCCTTATATATAGTTTCATCTTCGTTCGAAACAGAAAAATAGTTAAAAATAGCAGTATCGTAATGCGATGAAACATGAAATGCTTTTGTCGCTAATAGTTTCCTGTTTTCGAGCGTTGTTGTACCATTTTGGTTCGAAATTAATTCCAATAATAATGGATATTCTTTTACAGAAGCGACAATTACGGTATCCTGAAAGTTTTTTGCGGCAGCACGAATAAGCGAAATTCCGCCAATATCTATTTTTTCGATAATTTCACTTTCTGTAGCGCCAGATGCGACCGTTTTTTCGAATGGGTATAAATCAACAATTACCAAATCTATTTGTGGAATACCGAATTCTTGCATTTGTTGCACGTCGGTTTCGTTATCCTGACGATTTAGAATTCCACCAAATATTTTTGGATGCAATGTTTTTACTCGTCCACCTAAAATCGAAGGATAATCCGTTACATTTTCGACAGGAATTACACTAATTCCTAAATTTTTTATAAATTCCTCGGTGCCACCTGTAGAATAAAGTGTAACATTTTGTTCCTTCAGTAGTCTAACAATCGGTTCTAAACCTTCTTTTGAAAAAACAGAAATTAGCGCAGTTTGAATTTTTTTTGTAGTGTTCATTGTGTAGTTAAAGTTGTGTTTTGCAAAAGTAGTTTTTTAATTAGATTATTAGTTTATTGATTACAAGATTTTTAAAGATTATATAAAAATTTCTGTCATAAATTTGCTTGTTTTAAGATTCTATTTAATGTCATACAGAATTTGTATTTTGATTTTTCTAAAATAACTCATAATTCATAACCCATAATTCATAATTTTTATTGAATTTTACAAAAGAATAAATACCGTTTATATGATAGTTTATCTACGATTACTCAAAGAAAGTTTTGGATTTGCAATGAATGCTTTGCGAAACAATAAATTACGAACTTTGCTTTCGTTATTAGGAGTTACAATTGGCATTTTTTCTATAATAGCCGTGCTTTCGGCTGTGGATTCTTTGGATCGAAAAATAAAAAAAGATTTGAGTTCTCTTGATAAAAATACCATCTATCTAATGCGTTTTTCGTTTGGTCCATCCGAAATTCCACAATGGAAAAGAGAGCAATTTCCGAATGTTACCTACGATGAGTTTCAATATTTGAAAGCCAATATGAAAGGAGCAGAAAACCTGTGTTATCAATTTTTTACAAAAGCCGAAAATATAAAATTCGAATCGAAAACCGTAAGTTCAATTAATGTAGTGCCTGTTTCGCATGAGTTTGACGACATTCAGAAATTAGAATTTCAATCGGGTAGATTTTATAACGAATCCGAATCGAATTCGGGCTTACCGGTAATTGTTTTGGGTCACGATGTTGCCAATGGATTATTTGAGGACTATAACCCGATTGGTCAGAACATTCGCCTATATGGAAAAAAATTTACGGTAATTGGCGTTCTAAAAAAACAAGGCGCAGGACTTTTTGGCGATAGCAATGATACTTCTGTCTTTTTGCCTTCGAATTTCCTTAGAAAAATGTATGGGGATAATGCCGATTTTTTAACACCTGTAATTATTTTAAAACCAAATAAAGGAACTGATATTGAGGCTTTTAAAGGGGAATTAACTCAAAAATTACGAAATTTTAGAGGCATGAAAACAGGCGAAATCAATAATTTTTTTATTAATGTACTCTCTGGTTTTACTGATTTTTTAGATGGAATTATCAGTAAAATGGATGTTGTAGGTTGGATTATTGCAGGATTTTCGCTACTTGTTGGAGGATTTGGAATTGCCAATATTATGTTTGTTTCAGTAAAAGAAAGAACGAATCTTATAGGAATTCAAAAATCTTTAGGAGCAAAAAACAGGTTTATTTTATTTCAGTTTTTGTTCGAAGCCGTGATTTTATGCGTTATTGGTGGTGTTTTTGGAATGTTTTTGGTTTGGATTATTTCGATAATTCTAACAAAAGCATTCGACTTTGAATTTGTTCTCGGAATGGGAAATATTTTACTTGGCACGAGTTTAGCAGCAATAATTGGTTTAATTTCAGGCATTTTACCTGCGATTTCGGCTTCGAAACTAGATCCAGTAGAAGCCATTAGAAGCGGAATGTAACTGTTCTAATTTTTTTTGGATGTTGTAATCAAAAAGTCTTTCAAATAAAAAGGTTCGAAATAGGCCACATCTTCAAATTGATTTTTGGTGAATTTTTCGAAACTAATTCGACTCATTTCATTTGCAGAAGGAAAAGTAATTTCATCCAAAAAAACAAAATTATTTTTAGTTAAAACCGTTTTACATTTCTCATTACAATCTCCAATAAAATATATAGTTTCAGAAACTTCCGAGAAAGAAGTGGAATCGATAATTTGGGCTTCGGTATTTCGAATTTTGTTGTGTTTAGAATCAAAAATTGCGCTATAAACTTCCATACGTCGAGCATCAATCATCGGAATTATAAAACCATTTTGAACGGTCATTTTTCGCGCTAAAACCAGTAAAGTATCTACCGAAATTAGCGGAATATCCAGCGCAAAACACAATCCCTTTGCTGCAGAAACCCCAATGCGAAGCCCTGTATAAGAACCTGGTCCTTGACTAACTGCAATGGCAGACAAATCTTTGAAAGTTAATTGAGTTTCTTTTAAAATTTCTTCGATAAAAACATGTAGTTTTTCGGCATGAGAATATCCGATTTCGGCAATTTCTTTACACAAAATTGTAGTTCCATTTTTTGCAATTGCAACCGAACAATTTTTGGTAGCCGTTTCTATATTAAGTATGTATTTCAAGTAGTTTTGAATGGTTTTTATCGAAAAATAGTCTTAAATCTGCTATAACTTATTTTTTATCTTCGGATTTTATTTTTACTTTATCGCCTGATTGAAGGTCTTTAGTAACGGTTGTGTAAGGTCCTGTAATTATAACATCGCCTTTCTTTAAACCCTCCATGACCTCTATATTAGTATCGTCTTGAATTCCTGTTTTAATGATTCTAATTTTTGCTTTTTCGCCAACTTTAACAAAAACACATTCAAGTTTTTTATCAGACTTTGGTTTTAGTTTTTCTTCGTCTTCGTTTTTTATATCTGTAATTTTCACTGCTGTTGTGTCGGATTTTATAACAACGGCACTAATTGGAACTCCTAAAACTTTATTTTTTGTTTTGGTTATAATATCCACAGTCGCTGTCATACCAGGTCTAAACGGAGAATAGGTTACTGGTTTTCCTTGTAACAAATCAGCGTACGATTCTTTTACAATTCGAATTTTTACTTTAAAATTTGTAACCTGATCGGCAGTTAAGGTAGCGTTTGCAGAGTTCGAGATACTGGTTACAATTCCTTGAAATTCTTTATTTAAATAAGCATCTACCTGAACCTTTGCTGCATCTCCTACTGAAATTTTTACAATATCATTTTCGTTAACATCGACCTCAACCTCCATGTTGTTTAGGTTGGCAACTCGCATGATTTCGGTACCTGTCATTTGTTGTGTTCCAAGTACTCTTTCGCCAAGTTCAACACCCAGCGAGGATATTGTTCCGTCCGCTGGAGCATAAATAGTAGTTCTACCCAGATTATCCTTTGCCTCGTTTACAGTTGCCGATGCGCTCTGTACACTAAAATAGGCTGCTTCTCTAGAGGCACGTGCAACCTCAAAAGATGCTGTTGCTTTGTCCCAATCGGATTTCGAAATAATTCCTTTGTCGAACAATGTTTTGTTGCGTTCGTAACTCGATTTAGATTCTTTAAAAGAAGCATCTGCCTGACTTAAACTTGCCTTTGTGCCCGAAAGTCCTGCTTTAGTTCTATTTAATCCCGAAGTATACAAATCGGGGTTAATTTTTACTAATAGATCACCTTTTTTTACTACTTGACCTTCTTTTACAGGCAATGCAATTATTTCTCCCGAAACCATCGACGATATTTTTACCTGAACTTCAGGCTGAATTTTTCCAGTTGCCGAAACTGTTTCGATAATTGTAGATTCGTTTACGTTGGATAATTCAACTTCTACAGCCTTTTCATTATCACCAAGTTTTCCTGATTTTTTTAAGACTACCAAAGCAATTACTAATGCGATAACTGTTCCTAATAAAATGTAAATAGTTTTTTTTGACATGATTTTATTGTTTTTTAATAATCGGAATTCCGAAATATAATTCTACTGTTTTTACTTTAAAAATATAATCGTATTTAGTTCTTAAAACTTCCGATTGAGCATTCACAAAAAGTGTCTGTGATTGATTAAAATCGAAGGAATTCATTAAACCTACTGTAAATTTTTCTTTAGCATAATTAAATGCTTCTTGTCTTGCTTCGAGAGAAATTTTTGCAGATTCGAAAGCGTTTTGTGCTCCTTTAGCATTTGTATATGCGGTATAAACATTGCGTTCTAAATCTAACTCCGATTGTTTTTGCGCAATTTTAGACCGATCTAATGCAATTTTATATCGAGCAACGTTATTTCTAACAGAAAGTCCATTTAGAATTGGAATGCTTAATTGCAATCCGAAAGAATGTCCTTTATAATCACTAAATTGATCGAAAACAGGTGCTGCTTTTCCTGTAACAGGCAAAAAGTTAGGTTGAATAACGTTTTGACCCGAACCTTGAACAATTCCAATGGTCGAAAACGGATTTGCAGCATTTGGAACAAAACCTACTACACGATCGGAATATCCTGCACGAGTGGAAAAACTATAGAAACCGCTCAACTTTGGTTGATAAGCACCTTTTGCAATTAAAACGTCTTTTTCGGCAATTTCTAAATTTGTTTTTGCAATTTTAAGTTCTACTTTAAATTCTTTTGCTTTTACTAAAATTGTTTCAGGATTTTGAATCATCACAGCACTCGATATGATGTCCGTAAAACTATCATCGACATCAAAATCCTGAAATTTTTCGAGTTGTAATAATTGTGCTAAACTTAATTTTGAAATTAGAAGCGCATTTTCAGCAAGAATCACATTTTGATTATTTGTGGCTACATTTGCCTTCAAATCTAACAAATCGCCACGCGGAATGGAACCTGCATTTACTAATTCTTGAGACCGTACAAGTTGTTTTTGATTATTAGAAAGTTGCTCGTTTTGTACTTTTAGATTTTCCTTGTTAAAAAGAATCTGCAAGAAGGCATTGGCAATATTCAATGAAATGTCGTCTTTCATTTTCGATAATTGAAACTCCGATGCTACTATCGATAGGTTGGCACGACGCAACCGGTTTTGGTTTTCTAGACCATTGTATATTGTAATTCCAGAATTTAAACCTAACGAAGTATTTTGTTGGGTTTGATTTTCTAAAATTCCTGTTGTTACATTTTGATTTAAACCAATATTCCAAGAATGTGTTCCGTTGGCATTTATAGTTGGTAAAAATGCTCCGATTGCTGTTTTTTTATCGATATCGGATAGTTTAACATCTAATTCCGATTGTTTTATTGAAATGTTGTTTTTTAAAGCATAGTTTACGCATTCTTCCAAAGTCCATTTTTTGGATTGAGAGAGAGAATTAAAACCAGTTAAAAGTATTGAAAATAGAACGATTTTTGAGAACTGATGTTTTTTCATAATCTATAATTAGGCACAAATTTACAAAAAATTGCTTTATAAATTCAATCCGATTAATTGTAAGAATACAAAAGTTGCTTTTTGTTACAAAAAATAATAATTATTTTACATGTACGAACTTCTACGCCAGATTTCCGACAAGTGAGCCAAATTTCACAAGAAATTTTTATCGAATGTAAAAGGTAATAAATTTTTTAATGAATCCGATTTATAAACCGCTCCAGTTGCTCCCATAAAATACATTTCTATCAAATTTTCCTGATTCATTTCGTATTCGGCAATCGATTGTCGACACGATCCACATGGCGGAATAGGAGTACTATTTGGCGATAAATCGGAAGTTGCGGAAATTGCCATACTCAAAATTTTGGCTTCGGGATAATTTGCTCCCGCATAAAAAATGGCAACACGTTCGGCACAAAGACCAGACGGATAAGCCGCATTTTCTTGGTTTGAACCCAGAATTATTTTTCCGTTATCGAGCAATAGCGCACATCCAACTCTAAATTTAGAATAGGGTGCATATGCTTTTTTTCGGATTTCGATGGCTTGAGTCATTAAATTTTGAATATTTCTTGGCATTTCATTCAACGATTCAAAAACAAATAATTTTGTGTTTATGTTAATTTCTTTCATATACAGAGGAAAAAAAATCCAAATCTCTTTTTGTGAGATTTGGATTTTAACTTAGATTTTATAATTTAATTTTTAATGTCGTCTCCAAAACCGAATGTTAATGAAAATCGTAGTGTGTTTTCTAAAGGACTTTTAACGTTAGACGCATTAAATAAATATGAAACATCTACTTTTACAACGTTATATTTGAAACCTGCTCCGAGAGAGAAAAACTTTCGAGCACCTTTATCTGGACTTTCATGAAAATAACCCAAACGCAAAGCGAAAGAATCTTGGTACGAATATTCCCCACCAACTGAATAGGTGACTTCTTTCATAAATTCGCTAAATCCACCCGGTTTTTGTCCAAAAGATTTAAAAATTCCCGAAGTCCAACCAATTCCCTGATATTCGTTATTGTTTGCGCTATTTGCACTATTTGCTGCTGCAGTTTCGGACACACTAATTGTCCCATCTCCATTAGAATCGACTGGTAATACGGTTGCAAATGGCGTTGGTACTAATAGTTTTGCAAATTCGATACTTAACGCAAATTTGCTGTATTCATCGAAAGCAAAATCGTAACCTCCACCTATTTTTAGATTCGCAGGAAGAAAGTTTGCTGTTTTGTCTGCAACTGTTTTATCATAGTTAATTTTTGGTCCGAGATTTTGTAAATTGAAACCTAGTCTTAATCGTCCATTAAAATCATTAAACGCTACTTCTTCTCCTTGAAAAAAACCAGAAACATCTACTGCAAATGTGGACGCTGCGCTAGTATCGTTGTTAGCATCTGGTATTTTTAGATTAGAACGAATGTACCTACCCGTAACACCCATCGAAAAACTTTCGCTAAGTTTCAGCGAATAACTTCCGTCGAAAGCTAGTTCATTAGGTTTTACAACGTTTGCAGGATCATCAAAACGTTGTCTTAATTCGATTTCGCCTAATCCAAAGTAACGTAAGCCTACTGCAAATGCACTTCGGTCGTTTAGTCTATTAAAATACGTTACTTGCCCGAGCGAAATATCGTTTACTAAACTTGTTAAATAAGGTGTGTAACTTAACGAAAAACCTTGTTCTTTACCTATAAAAGCATATTTTGCTGGATTCCATTGTTGCGAAAAGGCATCGGGAGACGTAGCAACGCCTTGGTCTCCAAGACCAGCCGAGCGAGCATCGGCAGCAACTAAAAGAAATGGAACACCTGTTGTAATGACTCTTTCTTGAGCAGTTATTTTTAGTATAGAAAAAAGGCTAATGAATAGAATTGAAAAATTTTTCATAAGTAAATAATAGTTTTAAAATTGGGGATTTTATGTTTATTATGAATATAACGCTGTTTTACTTAAAATATTTTATAATATTTTCGACAAATATACTATTTTATTAAAGTATTACAAGTTTCTCGATTTTTTCTGCTCGGGTATTGGTAAACGATGACTTTACAGAGAGTTTGTACACGTAAACTCCTTTACCTAGTTTGTCACCAAAATCATCTCTTCCATCCCAAGTTATCTCTCTAGACAAAAATCCATCTGTAGTAATGATTTCGTTACGAGTCCAAACCACTTTTCCAGTTATGGTCATTACTTGTACTTGCACCTCTAGTGGCTCGTAAGGTCGATTATGAGAAAACCAAAATTGAGTATAATTCACAAATGGGTTTGGATAATTTAACACATTTGATAGTGTTAATGTTTCGTCACCAACTACAATAAATTGAATTTCGGCAGTTACTAAGTTGTTATAAACATCCCAACCTTTAAAGATTAATGTATGTAAACCCTTAGCTAATTTCCGAAATTGAAACTTTAATTTTCCTTTTTTGAAATTGTTTAATTCGGTTTCATAATAATCATTTAGTATATAAGGCGTTACAACATTTCCGTCAAGAATTGCAACAAGATCGTGACCAATTCCGCTGGCAGTATTAATTCCGTTTTCGTCTTCAAGAAATGCTAAAAACAAAGGTGATTCGTTTGTAATTCCACCACTTACAAAACTTTCGTTGTTCATATACAAACGCACTTTTGGAGGCGTAACATCTATGGCTGCACTCAAGTTTACACCACCAATTTTAATATCCGTATTAAAACCTGTATTGTCTAACAAAGTTTGATTTTGTTTTGAATAGAAACTAACTCTGCCATTTCCTAATGGAATTCGAATGTCGCGTGGTACTACAAAACTAAATTCGAATTTTCCGTTTGTAACCGATGCATTTCCTCTAAATATAGTTTCGCCAAACGTAACAAAAGGCATTGTTGCACCTGTTAAATAGGCGTCGTAACTATCGTTTCTGAGTGTATTTCGTGGAATATTTTTATCGAATAAATTTACTGCCAAATCGCCATTGTAGTTTACAAGAGGCAGATTATTTTCGTCTAAAATTTCGCCAGAAAGCGTTACAAAATCTAATGATTTTAAATCTGGAATTGGTTCAGAAATCGGTAAATTATTTACTTTTGTAAGTATAACTTTAGGTTTTGGTATTGCTAACATAAGTGCTGGATCTCCAATACAAAAAATAACTTTTCCAGAGCCTACGCTTAAGTTTTTTGCTAATCGAAGTGCTTCGCCAATCGATGGATATTGATTAGAACCGTACGCTAATAGTTTATCGGCAAAACTAAAATTAAAATTTTGTGCGGTCGTTTGCCCAATTTCTCTAACTGTTGTAATCATTGCTATTGCTCCACCATTTGGATTCCAATAGGTAAACTCTCCAGCAGTTTGCCTAGAAGGATTATCGAATCGAGAAAAATCGCAGGTTAGAGTAATAAAAAGTGGATATCGGTATTTGTTACTTAAATTCTGCCCATCAGCTTTTTCCCAAATTCGTTCTTGCGCCAAGCCATCTTCGCCTCCGTGACCTAAATAATTTACAATCAAAGCACCTTTTGCAAAAGCATTAAAAAAATCTTCCCGGGCTTTCGGATAACGATATCCGCCTGATGAGGCTTCTTGCACGTAGGAATCCAAAAGTATTTTTTGGGTATTTATAGATGGTTTTTCGAGAAGCACTTTGTCCGCCAGTTGATTTTGATAGTATTGTAACTCATTATCAGCTGTTTTTTCTGGGCTTGGGTCATCGGCAACAAAAACATAGTTATTACGCCAATTTCCATAGGATTTTATATCGTTATAATCGATTACTTTGTTGACCATTTGGTCGGCTTGCTGATTGGAACTTACAATCATTCGGCCTACAGCAATGTCGATTAAACCATAATTAACATCCAAATTTCCTTCTGTGGGATCCATTATTCCAAAAAAATCATCGGAAGCAAAAGAAGCTTCTCCAAGCGAATTGCTTGTCATAGAATGATAAATGGGAACAATATTGGTGTTGTTTTTGGTTTTATTTTTAAAATCGTAAGAAGCATCTCCAAAAAGATTCAAATATTTAACTCTTTTGGATGGAACGGAAGCATTGTTGTAAACATATTTCACAAAATTTCGAATAGCCGAAATGTCTTGTTTTCCAGAAGAAAATTCGGGATAAATATTTTCTAAATAAACTACTTTTACATTTAAACCAGAATAATTTCGATGGAAATTAGCCAATTTTTCGGCCTGAGAACCAAGAAAATAAGGAGTTACAATCAAATAATCAATATCCTGAAAAACACCTTGGTTGTTAAGAAAAATAGTTCCTTTTAAATCCTGATTCGGTATTTTTTTTTGCGTATCGATGTTTGGTGTATAAAAATCCGATGAATCTAAAGCAACATATTTTCGTAAACTACCCATATTTGCTTTAAAAGAAAAAGAACTTAAATTTGGGTTTTCAATTTTTTCTACATTATATATATCTGTAACATCCCAAATTTCGCTAATTGCACTTGCATTTGTAAAATCGTACGAAGCAACCCCAATGGTAGAACTCGACAAATTATATTGAAAACGAAACTGTTTTCCATAACCTTTCAAGTAATTTATGGAATTAAGATTTACGTAATCCAAATAGCCTACCGACGAAGGAACTCCATTATTGTTATATGTTAATTTGATGTTTAAATCCGAAACTGCAGGAAAGTATACAGGGAAATTTTGTTCTTTGTGAGTATACCCATCGTTATTAAAAAGTTGAGGTATTGCAACAGTTCCAACAGAAGTATTATTGAAATTAATGTTAAAGTTTGAAGAATTATAGGCAACAGCCGCAAAATAAATATCAGCACTTATTTGAGAGCCTGGAACAATATTTGGGAAACTGAAATTAAATGATTGTTCATTGTTAACATCAAAACTTTCGCCAAACCAACGACGACCAAGTTTGCCTATATTAGTTACGTCAATTTCATGAAACTGATAGGCATTGAATGTCGTTATAGATGTTGATGCCCCACTAATCGGTTGATTAAAAATAGGCATTCGTTTGCCTAAACTTCCTTGTACATTTATATAATAATAGGATTTGTCTTCGTAGAGATTACCGTTGGTCTTGCTATCAAAATCCCAATTATCAACACCTTCGCCATAAAAAAGGATTCTATCTCCGTCATTGAAAACGCCATCATTTTCTCCCGTAACCTGAATAGTATTTTCGATTAAATCGTTCGGATACGAAGTCCCGTTCAGCAACGGTAGCATTCTACCGCCGTTTCCATAGATTTTAATCATTCTAGGATCTACACCAGACATGTTAAGTCCAAGTTGATCCAAAAAAGTTTTAGTTAAACTATAAACCCCAGATTTTGTTATAGAAAATCGATACCATTCACCAGATGATAACACCGAACTTGAAATACTACGTAGTAATTGGAAATTTTTTGATGTAGTACTAAAATTAAATTCATAGTCAAATGAAATGATTTTTTTGTATAAATTTCCTTCTTTTACGATAGGAGATATTGTAATTAAAGAATTTATTTCTTCTCGATTTTGCGCATTAATTAACTTTGAACTACAAGAATTAGGAATTAATTTCAAATTCAATTCTCCTAGTTCCAATAAAGAAATTGGTTGATAAACAATATTTTTTATCTGCAAAGAACCTTCATCGACATAGAAATTTGTTTTCAAATTAAGATTAAAAAACAATTGTCGATTCATATAATCAAATTGAAAGGCATTTGTTTTAAATTGTGGGATATTAAATTCGAAAGTAGTGTACGATAATTTAGACGTAGGCAACCAATCAATCACAACATTACCATAGTTTTGCGAAAAACCAAAAAAAGTTACAAACAGAAATAGAATTAAAAAATGTTTTCTCATATAAATAAAAACGAAATTACAAAAAAAATATTGTACAAATCAAATACAATATTGTTACAAAAGTAGCGTTATGATGCTATTAATTAAGGTTTAAAAAATAATTTTAATTTTATTTTAAGAAAATGTTGCAAGTTAATTGTTAATTCATATCTTGCACAACGAAATTTATTACCTACTAAATTATGAAAGTAAACAAAATTATGACTATCAAATTGATGCTCACGTTAGCAATAATATTTGGTTTTACTAGTTGTAGTAAAAAGTCAAGTTCGAAAGACACATCGTCGGCTACGGGATGGAAAATCAATGATAAAAAAGGTGGTTTTCAGTACAATTCTAAATTCAAGAAACAAGAAACCGCCCCAGGTCTAGTTGCAGTTGAAGGAGGAACTTTTACGATGGGAAAAGTTGAAGATGATGTAATGCACGATTGGAACAATACTCCAAGTCAACAACACGTACAGTCGTTTTACATGGATGAAACCGAAGTTACAAATTTTATGTACATGGAATATTTGGATTGGTTGAAAAGAGTTTTTCCTCCAGAACAAGAAAATTATAAAAAAATATATGAAGGTGCATCTCCAGACACATTAGTTTGGAGAAATAGATTAGGTTATAACGAAACAATGACTAACAACTATTTAAGACATCCGAGTTATGCGAATTACCCAGTTGTTGGGGTAAATTGGATTCAAGCAACTGAATTTGCAAAATGGAGAACAGATCGTGTAAACGAAGGAGTACTTGAAAGAGAAGGTTATTTGAAGAAAGATGCAAAAGTTGTTGATGTGAATGCAACATCAACTTTTAGTACAGATACTTATCTTGCTGCACCAACAAAAACATATGGTGGTAACGAAAAAATTGTTTTGAAAGGTAGAAAAGGAATTGGTTCTAAAAAAGTAAAACAATCAACAAAAAAAGGTGCTACACCAGTCGGAGAGCCAAAAAATTTGTACGCCCAAAGAACTTCGGGATTAATTCTGCCAGAATACAGACTTCCAACTGAAGCAGAATGGGAATATGCAGCGGCAGCAGATGTTGGACAGAGAGAGTATAACATATATAAAGGTCAGAAAAAATATCCATGGTCTGGTAGTTATACTAGGACTGGAAAAAGAAAAGTTAAAGGTGATCAACTGGCAAACTTTAAACAAGCAAAAGGAGATTATGGTGGGATTGCAGGTTGGTCAGATGATGGTGCTGATATTACACAATATGTAAAAGCGTATCCGCCAAATGATTTTGGACTATATGACATGGCAGGAAACGTTGCAGAATGGGTACAAGATGTTTACAGACCTATAATTGATGATGAAGCAAATGACTTTAATTATTTTAGAGGAAATGTTTACATGAAAAATAAAATTGGAGCAGACGGTAAGATTGAAATTGTTACTGCTGAAAACCAAAAATTTGACACTTTGTCTAACGGAAAAGTAGTTGCTAGAAATTATCCTGGACAAATTGCTCAAGTTCCTGTTGACGAGCAAGAAACATATCTTAGAACTAATTTTGACAAAAGTAATAATATAAATTACAGAGATGGCGATAAACAATCTTCAAGGTTTTATAAATTTGGTACTGCCGATGCTGTAGCAGACAAAAAAACTAGCGAAAAAGAAAGAATGTATGATTCTCCAGAGCACAACGTGAGTGTTGATAGTTTAGGTAACATGGTTAGAAAATACGATAAATCTTCTAAAAGAACGACACTTATAAATGACAATGTTAGAGTTTATAAAGGTGGTTCTTGGAGAGACAGAGCCTATTGGTTAGATCCTGCGCAGAGAAGATATTTTCCACAAGATATTGCGACCGATTATATTGGTTTTAGATGTGCCATGTCAAAAGTTGGACCAAAAACCAAAAGAAAAACACCAAGAGGAAATCCAAAACAATAATTTATTAAAATTAATACTAAAGCCCTTTTTATTAAGGGCTTTTTTTTGCAATAAAATTTTAGTTTATATTTGAACTATGAAAATAGAAACGATTCACGCCAAATTTATCCAATGTAGTTCGATATGTATTGATACTCGAAAAATAGAAGTAGATTGCATGTTTGTAGCCATAAAAGGAGAATATTTCGATGCAAATACATTCGCAAAAGAAGCTCTCGAAAAAGGAGCAAAATTTCTAATCATAGATAATTCAGATTATTATATTGATGAAAGAACAATTTTAGTAAACAATAGTTTGGAAATACTCCAAGAATTATCAAAATTTCATAGAAATTATTTGAAAATACAAATTATTGCATTAACTGGAAGTAATGGAAAAACTACAACGAAAGAACTTATTCAAGTTGTTTTATCAAAAAAATACAACACTAAAGCAACTTTTGGTAACTTAAATAATCATATTGGAGTTCCTCTCACACTACTCTCTTTCAATCAAAAAACTGAAATAGGGATTGTAGAAATGGGAGCCAATCATCAAAAAGAAATTGAGTTTTTATGTGAAATTGCAAAGCCAGATTTTGGCTATATAACTAATTTTGGAAAAGCACATCTTGAGGGTTTTGGAGGAATTGAAGGTGTGATTATTGGTAAAAGCGAAATGTATAATTATATCGAAAACAATAGAAAATTTGTTTTTGTGAACCTAGATGATGACATTCAAGTAGCGAAAACAAATTTTATAAAAAGATTTACATTTGGATTAAATAAATCCGAAGCAAATTTAAACATCAGTTCGGTTGTTGCGAATCCATTCGTTAAAATCCAATTTAATGAAACAGAAATAAACTCGAATTTAATTGGACTATATAACGCAAATAATATTAATGCCGCAATAGCAATAGGAAACTATTTTGATGTTTCGGATTCCGATATTAAAATAGCAATTGAAAGTTACATTCCTGAAAATAATCGTTCGCAATTAATGGAAAAAGGTACAAACAAAATTATCCTCGATGCTTACAACGCAAATCCAAGCAGTATGAAAGTTGCGATAGAAAATTTTGTACAACTTCAAAACGAAAATAAAACTATTATTTTGGGCGATATGTTCGAACTTGGAAAAGAAAGTTTAGCAGAACATAAAGCAATTATTGCCCAAATAAAACCATACAAAGAAGTTGATTGCTATTTTATTGGAAAAGATTTTTATGAAAATAAAATTCAAACCAAAAATTTCTTGTTCTTTAAAACCTTCAATCTATTTTCAGATTATTTAAAAGAAAATAAATTAAAGAATCAAACGATTTTGATAAAAGGTTCTCGCGGAATGGCGTTGGAAAAAATATTAGATTTTATTTAAACTCTCTTTAATTGATTTACAATTGCTTTAATTTCTTGCTCTTTCGATTTTGGATAAATCAGTAGAGTAGTATCTTTATCAACAATAATGTAGTCTTGTAAACCATCAATAACAACAAGTTTTTCTTTAGAAGTACTTATAATATTGTTAAAAGCATTGTTGAGTAGAACAGTTGCATTTACAACCGAATTTTGATTCTCGTCTTTGTCTAATTTTTCATGAAGTGAACCCCAAGTGCCCAAATCATTCCAATCGAAAGTAGCGGGGAGTACAAACACGTTTTCAGCATGTTCTAAAATAGCATAATCTATCGAAATATTCTCGGCAAGTTTATAATTTTCATTAATAAAAAACTGTTCTGAATTTGTATTATAACTTTCAAATCCTTTAAAAAAAAGAGCGTTCATTTGTGGTTGAAATTTTTCGAAAGATGTTATAATTGATTTTACAGACCAAATAAAAATACCACCATTCCAAAGAAAATTACCACTTTTTAGAAATGACTTTGCTGTTTCATAATCTGGCTTTTCTCGAAATTGAGTAACTTTTTTTATAGATTTTAAATCCAATTTATCAAACTCAATATATCCAAAACCTGTGTTTGGGAACGTCGGTTGAATACCTAAAGTCATTAAAGCATTTTCCGAACTACAAAAATCGAAGCATTGCTGCAAATTTTCTACAAAAGTAGTTTCATTTTCGATCCAATGATCGCTTGGAGCAACAACCATAACCGCATTTGGGTTTTGTTTTTGTATTTTCATCGAAGCATACAAAATACATGGAGCCGTGTTTCGCATTGCTGGCTCTAACAAAACTTGCTCTTGTTTAACCATCGGTAATTGTTCTAAAACAATTGCATTATACTTTTCGTTGGTTAAAATCAATATGTTTTCTACAGGAATTAACTTTGCCAAACGTTTGAATGTTTTTTGAATCAGCGTGTCTCCTGCACCCAACATATCATGAAATTGTTTTGGAAATTCGGTTGTACTCACAGGCCAGAATCGAGATCCTACACCACCAGCCATCAAAATTGCGTAATAATTTTTGTTCATTTTGAGTTTTCTTGAATAACAAAAATAGTGAAATTGTTAGTAAAAAATGATTTAGAACATTGTAAATTTTAAGTTTCATTTTTTTAAAGTTGGCGGAATCAATTAATAAATGTAAATTCAACATAATAAAATTCAGAAAAATAATTTAACTTCCATTAGTTTTTTGAATTCTTTTAATCTAGAATTTAAAAAAATAAGTTGAATCAAATGAAAAAGTATTTTTTCGCTATCTGTCTCGTCATGAAAAAAGTTGTAGTTTTTTGTTTGTACTAAAACATGTAATTTACTAGGTTCGATAGAAAAGTAAATTAAGATATAAATACAATTTTAATGATTTATGAAATCTTTATAGAATCACAATGAATACTATATAAAAATTATAATCATAAAAAAACCGTCTCAGTTGTGAGACGGTTTTTTATGATTATAAACAATGTATTAATTTGGCTGTAAAACGTTATCTACAGCATGTATAACACCATTTACTGCTTGTACATTTACAATTTTAATATTGCTTACTGGAGCGCCAGCAAATGCTGAAGTAATTTTTACAGTTCCGTTTGCAATAGAAAAAGTTTGAGCAGTAGGTGCTAATGTATTAAATACAAAAGGAACAGTCGCTGTAGCTGGCGTCCAAGATGTTGCTGAACTCGAAGTCAAGTTTGAATTTGAAGAAGAGACATGATACTGCAAAACTTTAGTTACGTTTCCTGCAGTTGCTATATAAGCCGCTGTTAAAAACCCAGTACTTCCTGTAGCCGCTGTAAATGCGTCGTTATTAGGAGCGAAAATAGTTTTTGGAGCCAATGATGTAGCGCCAGACAAAACCGCTAATACACTAGTACTAGTAACTATAGATAACAATGTAGAAAATGCTGGATTTGCAGTAACATGGTTCACTAGTGTAGGCAAGTTTATAGTTGAATCAACAATGTGAATAACTCCATTATTAGCAAGAACATCTGCCGTTGTAACTGTTGCACCACCATTGGTTTTACCTCCATTTACTAATACATTACCGCTGCTAGCTTGATTTACAAACATACTTAAGAATGTTCCTGTACCAGCACCAGATGCAAAAGTTTTAGAATAACCCGCCGCCAATAAATCATTTGCTTTTGTAGCAACTCCCAAAATATGATTTTGCAATAATTTTTTTAATTCTGCAGTTTGAGAATTAATCGCTGGTGTCAATGGCACTGGGGGAAATGCTTGAGACGCCGCAATAGCAGTGTTTATTCCTATCAAAACAGAGGCTGTTGCTCCTGTAGGAAAGTTAACAGAAGTATAAGTATCGAACGCACTGTTTACAGGAGCAAAAACTGTATACGAACCTGCACTAGCAAGTGGGCTTGTTCCTGGCACATCTAATCCCGAAGCTTTTAATGCTAATACAAGAGAACTTAAATCTGGGTTCGATTTTGCAATATCTAAAATTGTTGATTTTGGAACAATAATTTCGGTATTATCGCTACTTGTACTACAAGATAATGTTACCACTGCAAATAGTGCAACTAACATAAATCTTAAAATTTTATTTGTGTTTTTCATAATATTTATTATTTAATTTTAATTGAATCTTTTTTATTATTTGCCAAATGTATATCTAATTGTAAATTGAACCGCCCAAACATCAAACGTCGAAGCATTTTTTTGATAGGTATCGGTAATCAAATGTCTAGTTCCATCTGGTTCTGTTTGAAATCCAAGATTATATTGTGGAGTTAAAGTTCCAGCAGGTGTTGTTATGTTTCCTTTAGATACTAATACGTTTTGATTTGTAAATCTTTGAGATATTCCCCAGTTTCTGTTTAATAAATTTCCGAAATTTAAAATATCTGCTCTAAACTGAAAACTATTCTTCTTACCTGCGATTTTGATATAAACATCTTGTGTAACAGACAAATCAAGTCTATTTAACATCGGCAAAGTCGATGCATTTCTTTCAGCATATTGCCCTCTTCGAGTTGATAAGTACGCATCTTGATCGATAAATTTATCGAAAGCGGCAGCCTGTTCAGCAGCAGTGTAAAGCACTACTGTACTTCCTCCTACAGTTTGTGTTATATCCGTAAATTTTAAATCAGTTGCTACTTTAGGTATAAACATTAAATCGTTACCATTTATTCCATCGCCATTCTGATCTCCTCCATAAGTATATGAGACAGTACCTGATTGTTCTCCAATGTAACCAATATTTATAGAAGTTGCAGCACCGTATTTTTTACCATATTCAATTCTATATCCTAACACCCCTACTACTCGGTTTGGAGTATTATTGATAGCGTTAGATACTGGTAAGTTATTATTACTTGTTATCGATTTAGCTCCTTGGAAAGTTGATGATGCTATGGACCCAGCATTCATTAAATCGGTTGCTTGTGAGTGTGTGTAGGCAATAGAACCCCATAGCCCTTTTTTGTATGGATACTCTAGTTTTAAAGTTGTAGAATAAAAATAACCTTTGTCAGTATTTGTCAAAACAATAGCGTTAGACACATTATTATTTACACGTAAACCATTTTGGTTTCCAGTCCCTGCATAAACTGGTCTTGTGTCTGGCCCACTAAACGTTCCTATTGGAGCATCTAAATTAGCATTATAATAGTTTATGGTGTTGATATTTTTACCATAAATACCTTCAATGGTTCCTATAAAACCAAATGGTAATTTTTGGTCTAATGCAATATTAGTTTTCCAAACCTGTGGGAATTTAAAATTTCTATCTGTAAATGCTAAATCATAACTTGAAGGCGCAGCCGATGAAGATGGTGTAAAGTACTGCCCTGGATTGGGTGTAAAACCATAAGGAACCGTTCCAAAAGGTATTGTTGTTCCGTTACCAGTAGCCTTAACATCTGTAAAACCTGTTAAGACTCCATTGTTTCCAATTGCATTAGACAAGAATACAAAAGGTGGACGACCTGTAAAAATTCCTGAACCCCCACGAATTTGTGTGTTTCCATCATTTTTTAAATCTAAATTAAAACCAAATCTTGGTTCAAATAAAATTTGAGCATTTGGCATATCCCCAGTATTGAATTTTGCACCATTAGCAAAAGTTAATGCAGTAATTACTGGGTTTTCTAAAGCCGTATTTTCAAATGATGTTCTTGAAGCACGAATACCAAAAGTTAATTTCAAATTTTCGGCTGCTTTGTA
>JAYUFL010000160.1:0-10794 GCA_043738745.1 Bacteroidota bacterium | reverse complement strand
CTGGCGGAGAAAGAGGGATTCGAACCCCCGGACCTGTGACAGTCAACAGTTTTCAAGACTGCCGCATTCGACCGCTCTGCCATTTCTCCAGTGAGCGTAACATACATTGCTGTATTGCGAGTGCAAATATAGTACTATTTTATTATTCTAAAAATTAAAACTAAATAAATTTGAAAATATTTTATAACTCATTAATTACTATAGATTTATAGTTTTCTAATAACTCACATACTCGGTTATTTCGAGTCCGTAACCAATCATTCCTACTCTTTTTGTACGTTCTGCATTAGATACTAATCTAATTTTAGAAATATCAATATCGTGCAATATTTGTGCCCCGATTCCAAAATCTTTATTATCAATTACTATTTTTGGAGCCTTCAGGATTCCATTAATCTGCAAATTTTTTAGTTCTGAAATACGACTCAAAAAATTAACTGATTGCATATCCTGATTAATAAAAATAACTGCTCCTTTTCCTTGTTCGTTAATAACTTTAAACATATCATCGAGTTGTTGATCAGCATTATTAGTTAATGTTCCAAGCAAATCATTATTAACTTGTGTTGAATTTATTCGAGTTAGTATTGATTCTCCTAAATTCCAAGTACCTTTTGTGAGCGCAATGTGTACTTGCTTATTTGTAGTTTGCTCATAAGCACGAAGACGGAATGTTCCAAAACGAGTTTCTATTTCAAAATCATCTTTTTTTATGATTAGGCTGTCGTGTTGCATTCTATAAGCAACCAAATCTTCAATCGAAACTAATTTTAAATCGAATTTTTTAGCAACTTCAACCAATTCTGGCAAACGAGCCATTGTTCCATCTTCATTCATAATTTCGACAATTACTCCTGCGGATTTAAACCCTGCCAATCGTGCAAAATCTATGGCTGCTTCCGTGTGACCTGTTCTTCGTAAAACGCCACCTTGTTTTGCGACTAAAGGAAAAATATGTCCTGGACGTGCCAAATCAAAAGGTTTTGTGTTAGAATCTACTAACGAAAGTATTGTTTTTGCTCTGTCTGATGCTGATATTCCTGTGGTTACTCCATTTCCTTTCAAATCTATCGAAACAGTAAATGCTGTTTCCATGTGATCGGTATTGTTAGAAACCATTGGGTGTAAACCTAATTCTTTGCAACGACTTTCTGTTAATGGTGCGCAAATTAATCCACGACCATGGGTTGCCATGAAATTTATCATTTCGGGAGTTACTTTTTCCGCGGCGGCCAAAAAATCGCCTTCGTTTTCGCGATCTTCATCATCTACAACTATAATGATTTTGCCTTGGCGAATGTCTCCGATGGCCTCTTCGATAGTGTTTAGTTGTATTTTTTGATGTGACATTATATTTTTGTTTTTTTTAAAGAAACTATTTTTTCAACTATTTTTTGAACTATTTTTTGAAAAGGTGCCAATATTACATCAAAATTAATTAATCCAATATCATTTGTGGCTCTGTAGGTTAACAAAATAGCCAATGGTACTAAAACCATAGTGGACATCCAACAACCTACAAATGCTTCTATTCCATTTTCCTCTGCTACTTTTTTTCCAAACGTATTTATAAAATGAAAGGTTATAAAAATCAGTACAGCAAAAACAATAGGTAATCCTAAACCGCCCTTTCTGATTATTGCTCCCAATGGAGCACCTATAAAAAACATCAATAAGCATGAAAATGCAATTACAAATTTATCGTATAACGAAATTCTATGACTATTAATTATTTTTTTCTTTGATTCTAAATCTACTTTAGAGCCATCTATCGAAAAAATGGTGCTTGTAACATTATTTATCGCTGTCGATAGTATTTCTGTTTGTGTTTTTTGATCTAATTTATCTAATAAATCGTCGGATTTGTTAGAGGAAATTATCTTTTTATTGGTATTTGTAATACCTGTTCGTGGATAAATATTTTCAGTAAAAGAAAAAACATCTTTCTTAAAATTTTTGTTCAAAGAATCTAGAGTATAACTTAATTCCGCAACATTCAGCATCGAATCGGTGTTTGTAACACTTTCGTCGTTCATGTTTACATTATTGAGTTTTGTTAAATCCATGTTGATTATATCCGTTTTAAAACTGGCTTTTGCAAATGGAATTTTGTTTCTGTCTTCGTATTTTTCTGGAACTATATCTTCGTAATAATACCCGTCGTATAAAATTAGTTTTAGCAGATTTGAACTTTCGCTACTGACTAACTTTCCGTTTTTTGCTTTAATTACGGTTTTATTTCCTTCGCCAGTGGATGATTTTTGATGAATTGTAATTCCGGTTAAAATATTCCCGTTCTCTCCTGATTTTTTATCAACTTTTATGGTATAGGAACCGACATTGCTAAATTGTCCTTGTGCAATTGCCATGGCTGGTTTTTTCTGTGCGATATTTTTTCTGAAATTAACAAATTTATATTCCGCAAACGGAATCACATTGTTCGCAAAAAAGAAGGCACCGATTGTCAGAAAAAACATGAAAATAATTATAGGTTTCATGGCTCTACTCAGCGATATTCCCGCTGATTTCATGGCTGCAAATTCGTAATTTTCAGCAAAATCCCCAAAAGTCATAATCGAAGAAAGCACCACCGAAAGCGGTAAAACCAACGGCACAACACTTGGCATTTTAAATAATAAAAACTTAATGATCAATCCAGCATCTAAATCTTTTCCTGCTAATTCGGCAATAAAAAGCCAAACGGTCTGCAAAATAAAAATTAAAAAAAGAATTATAAAAACCGATGCAAACGTTTTTACGAAGGATTTTAGAAGGTATTTATCGAGTATTTTCAAAGCAATTAATCGAGTTTATTGGTATAGTAATTTTTATATTTACTGGCTACAAATGTAAATTGATTTTTGTCTAATATTTGATTGGTTTTGAAAGAATTAACAGTCAATGTTGTTTTGGTTCCGTTTCTGCCAATTTCAATTAAATTATAAATATTTTTTGTTCCACTATCAATTCCTAATAAAATCTCTTTGCGTTGATCTTTTTTGTTATTTGGAGTTAGTTTTACATACTGAATTTTTTTTCCTTTTAATTCCTGCAAAATATCCCATGTAAATTTGTATCCTTTATTAAAAAAAGTTAACATTTTTGATGGTGTTATGGCGGATTCGTCTTTTTCATCAAACTTAGAAATCGTAATTTCTTCGTCTTCTGGATTAATGGTATAAATCTTTTTTCCGTCGAACATTTTAGTAACTCCCATCAAATTCAAAACATACATATTACCCTGCATCGATACATTTCCCTTGCTGTCCTGATTTATATTTTCTTTGGAGTTATTTAGGGTGTATTTAAAATCAATAACAATATTTTGATAGGTTTTAATTTTCGAGGTAACTTGGTCTAAAAGTTTTTTTGCTTTTTTGTCTTGTTGTGCTTGAACTGAAATACACAAAAATGCAATGATTATAATTGAAATTACTTTTTTCATTTTAGTTATTTAATTTTCTTGATTATTAAAAAATTGGTCTAACGAACTCAAGTCCAAAATATTTACACTTCGGGCTTTACTTCCTTCAAAAGAGCCTACAATTCCTGCTGCCTCTAATTGATCGATTAATCTTCCTGCACGATTGTAACCCAGTTTTAATTTTCGTTGCAAAAGCGATGCCGAACCTTGTTGGGCAGTTACTATAATTTCGGCGGCTTCTCTAAACAAGGCATCTCGTTCGGAAATATCCATATCTAGTTTGCTTCCGCCGCCACCATCTTCACCAATAAATTCTGGCAATAAATAAGCATCTGGATAGGCTTTTTGCGAACCAATATAATCCACAATTTTCTCAACTTCAGGAGTGTCAACAAAGGCGCATTGCACACGAACTACATCGTTTCCATTGGTATAGAGCATATCGCCACGACCTATCAATTGATCGGCTCCTCCAGTATCAAGAATCGTACGAGAATCTATTTTTGAAGTTACTCTAAACGCTACTCTAGCAGGAAAATTTGCTTTTATTAAACCCGTAATTACATTTACCGACGGTCGTTGTGTCGCAATAATTAAATGTATTCCGATGGCACGTGCGAGTTGAGCCAAACGAGCAATTGGAATTTCGACTTCTTTACCTGCAGTCATAATCAAATCGGCAAACTCATCTACTACCAATATAATGTATGGTAAAAATCGATGGCCATTTTCTGGATTTAGTTTTCTAGATTTAAACTTATCGTTATACTCTTTAATATTCCGAACCATGGCATCTTTAAGCAATGTATAGCGGTTATCCATCTCTACACACATCGAATTTAGAGTAGCGACAACTTTGGCATTATCGGTAATAATTGCTTCTTCGGTATCTGGAAGTTTGGCTAAATAATGCCTTTCGATTTTATTAAAAAGCGTAAGTTCTACTTTTTTTGGATCCACCAAAACAAACTTAACTTCTGCAGGATGTTTTTTATATAAAAGTGATGTTAAAACAGCGTTTAAACCAACCGATTTTCCTTGTCCAGTTGCTCCTGCCATTAACAAGTGAGGCATTTTGGCTAAATCGACAACAAATGTTTCGTTAGAAATTGTTTTTCCGAGTGCAATTGGCAGTTCCATTTCGGCTTCCTGAAATTTTGCTGAACCAATAACGCTTCGCATTGAAACCATAGTTGGAGTTTTGTTCGGAACCTCAATTCCAATCGTTCCTTTTCCTGGAATTGGAGCAATAATACGGATTCCGAGTGCTGAAAGCGACAAGGCAATGTCATCTTCAAGACTTTTAATTTTCGAAATTCGAATTCCGGCTTCTGGAACAATTTCGTATAGTGTTACCGATGGTCCAACGGTGGCTTTTATTTGCGCAATTTCGATTTTATAATTCCGAAGCGTTTCTACAATTCGATTTTTATTTTCTTCTAATTCTTCCTGATTTATAGTAATTCCTCCTGTATTGTATTCTTTTAATAAATCTAAAGTTGGAAATTTATAATTCGATAAATCCAAAGTTGGGTCAAAAAGTCCAAAATCGGCAACCAATCTTGAAGCAATATTTTCTTCGACAATATCTTCTTCTTTAGGTTTTTCGACAATAAACTCTTCATGATGTTCCACATTTTCAGATTTTGAATTACGTGTAATTTCCATGTTAATGCTCGACGAGTTAGTAATTGTCGGTTTTAAATCGTCTTTATTGATTTCGAATTGTGATGGTTTTGATTTTAGAGTTGGTTCATCAAAATCCTCATCTTCATTACTAACTGCAAATTCTTCGAGATTATAGAAACCACCAGTCGAATTATCTTTTATAGAATGTAAATCATCGGTAATTTCTTTTTTCTTTTTATGAAAAAATGCTGTGATTGTTTCTGGAGAAATTTTTAATTTAAAAATAATATAGGTTACAATTCCAAAAATTAGGATTAAAAGTGTACCAATTTTTCCGATATAATCTTGTAAAAATAAGTTCATTTCGTAACCAATAGTTCCACCAAGTTCAGGCAAAGTAGTTGCGAAAAAACCTAAAAGAATGGATATAATTATAATTGCAAATAAATCCCAAAACCAAATGGTTTTTAATTTTTTGGTCGCAACATCCAAAACCAAAAATGCTCCAGACACAAAAAACAAACGCACAAACAAAAACGACGCTGCTCCAAAACCTCTATAAATAAATAAATTAGCAACAAATGCGCCTGCTTTTCCTAACCAATTTTGTACATTTTCTTTTCTGTCAGAAATTTCATTTACAGCACTTTGGTCTTCTTGTCCATAAATAAAAAATGAAACAAAAGCCAACAAAAGTCCTATGGATAATAACACTAACAAACATCCAATAAAAATTTTATGTTGGCGTGTTAATTTCCAAGATTTTTTTTCAATGGAATTTGAATCTGTTTTTTTATCCGAAGTTTCTTTTTTTACTGCTTTTGCCATTCGGTATAAGGATACTTTATTTTGAAATTAAAACTATAAAATTTTTGGTACATATATAAGTAAACCTATTGAAATTGATGTTAAAGCAGCAAAAAAAACGGCTCCTGCTGCAATATCTTTTATGAAACCGATTCTGGAATGAAATTCAGGATGGATAAAATCCGCTACTTTTTCCACAGCCGTATTCAATCCTTCGATACTCAAAACAAGTCCAATTGCAAGAGTTTGAATCAACCATTCAGTATGCGAAATATGGAAATAAAAACCAGCAATTGTAATCAAAATCCCTAACGAAAATTGAACCATCACACTATGTTCGGTTGTTATTAGTTTGTATGCTCCTTTTAGCGCAAAACCAATACTTTTTAGTCTTCCTGTAAAGAAAGTATTGTCTTTTTCGAATTCCATTCCTTTATATTATAGTGATGCTAATGCGGCTTCGTAATTAGGTTCGTTTGCAATTTCCGGAACTTGCTCGGAATATTTTACTACACCATTTTCATCCAAAACAATTACAACTCTAGAGTGCAAACCAGCAAAAGCGCTGTCAGCAATTTCTAAACCATAGTTTTTTCCGAAATTTCCATCTCTAAAATCAGATAGGCTTTCTACATTTGCCAAACCTTCGGCTCCACAAAAACGGGCTTGTGCAAAAGGCAAATCGCGTGAAATACACAATACTTTTGTGTTTTCTAATTTGCTAGCACTTTCGTTAAATTTTCTTACCGATGCAGCGCAAGTTCCAGTATCTACACTAGGAAAAATATTCAAAACCAATTTGCTTCCAGCATAATTGGCTAAAGTTACTGTAGATAAATCGTTTTTTGTTAATGAAAATTCGGGTGCTTTGTTTCCTGTTTTTGGTAAATTACCGTTGGTGTGTATTGGATTTCCTCCTAAAGTTATTGATGCCATTTTTTTGTTTTTAATTAGAATTCAAAAGTAATAAAAATATATTTAGAATCTACGATTATTGATATTCGAAAATTGTGGAATTAATATTTGGTAGTTTTATTATAATATCGTAATATTGCGATATTATAATAAATAAAAAATGGGAGTTTCCAAAACCGAACAATTTTCTGAGCATCAAAACGAAATTTCTATTTTGTTCAAAGCCTTATCGCATCCTGCAAGAATTGCAATAATTGAGTATTTACTAACCGTAGATACTTGTATTTGCGGGGATATTGTAAGCAAATTACCGCTTGCTCAACCAACGGTTTCTCAGCATTTAAAGGAATTAAAAAATGCAAAAATTATTCAGGGAAGCATCGAAGGAACTGCAATTTGCTATTGTTTGAATCCCGAAACGCTAAAAAAAATCGAAAATTACTTTTTAGAAATTACCGATAAACTTCAAAAAAAATGTTGTTAAATTTTATACCTTATATATCATGAAATTATCAGAATTTAAAAACCAGTTACAAAATCTAGAACAATTGGATTTTGTTTTGCCAAACGGACAAAAAATCCCACCACATTTTCATATCACCGAAGTCGGAATGACCACTAAACAATTCACGGATTGCGGTAATACTTTTCGAACCCAAAAAACAGCAACCATGCAACTTTGGACCTCCGTAGATTATTGGCACCGATTGGATCCAAAAATGATTGTAAAAATTATAAACTCGACCGACAAGATTTTTGCTGGCGAAGATTTAGAAATTGAAATCGAATATCAACAGGAAACTATTGGTAAATTCGGATTGGATTTTATTAATAATCAATTTGTTTTGACCAGCACAAAAACAGATTGTTTAGCAAAAGACAGTTGCGGATTTCCTATCGAAAAAGTGAAAATAAAAATGAGTGATTTGCAGGCTCAAATGGCAAAATGTTGCACGCCAGAATCAAATTGTTGTTAATATGAACGAAAAAATTATAAAATATAAAAAGCCAATTATCATATCTATATCAATTACTATTTTGCAACTCATTTGGGGATTTGATCCTAAGTTTTGCTTGATTAATATTATTTGGTTATTTGTTTAAAAAACTATGGAAAATAAAGAACATTGGGAAAATGTTTTCTCAACCAAAACCGAAAAAGAAGTAAGTTGGTATCAAGAATATCCAGAAATTTCTATAAATTTTGTCGAGCAATTTCAACTTCCATTAAATGCAAAAATCATTGATATTGGCGGCGGAGATAGTTATTTTATTGATACTTTATTGGATTTGGGATACACCAATTTATATCTTTTGGATATTTCCAAAAATGCAATAGAGCGCATAAAAATTAGGTTGGGTAAAAAAGCATCAAAAGTTACTTTTATAATAAGTGATATTTTAGATTTTCAACCCGAAATTCAATTTGATTTTTTGCATGATCGCGCTTGTTTTCATTTTTTGACAACAAAAAACGAGATTGAAAAATACCAAGAAATTGTCTCAAAATCCATTGCTGTAAATGGTAAAATGGTTATTGGAACTTTCTCTGAAAATGGACCAAAAAAGTGCAGTGGTTTAGAAATTTCGCAATATTCCGATGAAAAATTAAAAGAAGTTTTCGATAAATATTTCCAATTTATAAATTCTGAAATTGTGGATCATAAAACGCCTTTTGAAACCACTCAGAATTTTGTTTTTTGTTCATTTAATAAAAAGAAAAAAATGAAAAACATTTTAGTGCTTTGCACCGGAAACAGTTGCCGAAGCCAAATTGCACATGGTTTTTTAGAAAAATTATGTAATAAAAACGATGTAAAAATTTATTCTGCAGGAGTCGAAACCCATGGAGTAAACCCAAAAGCAATTGCAATTATGCAGGAAATTGGGATTGATATTTCGGTAAATACATCAAACAATATCGATGAATATTTAGATATAGATTTCGATTATGTAATCACCGTTTGCGATAATGCCAAAGAGAGATGCCCGTTTTTTCCAACAAAAGCCATAAAATTGCATTACAACTTTCCTGATCCCGGAAAAGCAATTGGAACAGAAAAAGAAATCTTAGACGAATTTAGATTGGTTAGAGAAATGATTAAAAAATATTGTGAGGATTTTATTGATAAATATAAATTATAAAATTTATAATAAAATTAATAAATTTTTAGGTTTTTAATAAATTATTGGTTTTTAAATTACAAATAAAACATTTTTTTATGTAACTTTGAGTGAATAATCTAAAATCTAATATTATGAAAATAGCCACAATTATTGTCAGAACTTTGATGGGATTGATATTTACTTACGCTTCGATCATGTTTTTCTTGAAAATGGCTCCAGAAACGGAATCGGTTGGGGCATTCAAGGCTTTTCAGGTTGGGCTAATTGCCTCGAACTATATTATGCCATTGGCAAAAGGTATCGAGTTAATTTGCGGAATTGCATTTTTGACAAACAAATTTACAACTTTGGCAAACATTGTAATTTTGCCCGTAACACTCAATATTTTGCTGATAAATTATTTCATGACTCCAGAAAATATGCCGCTTGCAATCCTAGTTTTTCTAGGAAATTTATTCTTAATTTTTAGTTATTGGAAAAATTATAAAACGTTATTTACTATTTAAAACAAAAAAATGCTTTCTAATTTAGAAAGCATTTTTTATATAAAATCAAGAATTTATTTATCTATGGAACCTAAAACACGTTTCATAAAAGTGTTTAAAGCCTCTTTTTTATCCATTCCTTCTTTTGTCATTTTTCTGACTTCGAGCGCGCCGTACATATTAGAAATGAGTTCTCCAATCACGTCTAATTCCTCATCTTTTAGCGAAGGAATTTCGGTTAATGCTTCGAGAACTTCGATCGTTTCTATAAGATAATCTTGGTCATTTTCTTCAATAAATTGTGTCAAATGTTTTATAACTGGTAATTTCATAAGTATTAATTCAATACAATTTCGCTTACCAATTCTGCCAAAACTTCGGCTTTGTTGGTTTGAGTTTCGTTTAATAATTTTCCGTTTACAAAAGTCGCAAAAGTTGGTAAATTAGAAACATTTGCTAATTTTCTGGATTCGGGAGCATTTTCGGCATCGACTAAAACAAAAGAAATAGTTTCGTTTTCTGAAGCCATTTTTTTGAATTTTGGCTTCATTATTCTGCAATTTCCGCACCAAGATGCCGAGAATTGTACTACAACTTTTGCATTGGTTTCTATTAAATTTTGTAACGTATCTTCGTTTAATTCGATTAACATATTTTTTTTATTTTAAAGATAATTTTTAAATTCAAATTCAATTCCAAAAACCAATACTAGTTATTTGTAACTATTTTATTGATTTTTGAAATTGAAATTGATTTTTGAAATCACTAGTTTAATGATAAATATTCGGCGGTACTATTTCTGTCTGCGCTCATTGCATCTTTACCGGCTTCCCAGTTTGCAGGACAAACTTCGCCTTTTTCTTGAATGTGCGTATAGGCATCAACCATGCGCAAATACTCGTTTACGTTACGACCAAGCGGCATATCGTTTACACTTTCGTGGAAAATTTTTCCAGTTTCGTCAATAAGATAAGTTGCTCTAAAAGTTACGTTAGATCCTTCGATAATCACTGAATCTGTTTCTTCGCTATATTCCGTAGAATCGATATCAAGAATTCCTAAAATATTAGATAAATTACGGTTTGTATCAGCAAGAATAGGATAAGTTACGCCTTCTATTCCGCCATTGTTTTTTGGAGTGTTTAGCCAAGCAAAATGCACTTCGTTTGTATCGCAAGAAGCACCAATTACAATTGTATTTCGTTTGTTAAATTCGGGTAAAGCGGTTTGAAAAGCATGTAATTCGGTTGGGCAAACAAAAGTAAAATCCTTTGGATACCAAAACAATAATACTTTTTTGTTGTTTTTTGTTGCTTCTTCAAAAATGTTGATTTTCAAATTATCTCCCATTTCAGAAATGGCATCTACTGCAATACTTGGAAATTTTTTACCTACTAATGACATGTT